>JALOMS010000763.1 GCA_025455345.1 Thermoflexibacter sp.
ATTTCTTTCTTTTGCAATAAGGTTTCTCTGGTTTGTGCGTCCATGTTTGAGTATTTTGATGACAAAGATAGGAAATTACATCAATTTTTCTTGGATTTTTGGAAGGGAAGAGGGAAATAATTTTTAGAGCTATTCCCACTATAAAAATGCCCATGCAATAACTCAGTAAATGAGCAAATTAAATCGATACTATAGCATACCCTTCAGGGGTGTGCAAGTGCCTGATAATGAGCAGAACA
The DNA here is from genome assembly GCA_025455345.1 of Thermoflexibacter sp. Classification (GTDB taxonomy): domain Bacteria; phylum Bacteroidota; class Bacteroidia; order Cytophagales; family Thermoflexibacteraceae; genus Thermoflexibacter. Next base: position 240 of record JALOMS010000763.1, read on the forward strand.
CGCTAAAGCGTATTTTACTATAAAAATGCCCATGCAAGAGCTAAAATAAAAAGGATAAGCAATCCATGTTTCCATCTTTCATAAAAAAGCAAGTGAAAAACCATATCAGGATTTTTGAGATTTTTAGTGCCTAATTCTTGGTGATACTCTGTATGACAGTTAGGGCATAAATCTACCTTTTGGTCGTTTTCTCCAAAGGTTGCTTTTGGCAAAACGTGATGTTCTTCTACGTATGTTATCTTTCCGCACTTGTCGCACTTCCCTTTTCTCATACGTAATAAATTTCTTTTGATGATTTTAGAGATTCCTTTTGGTGTTGCTCATTCATTTTTGCTTTTTCAGAAGGCGTACCCCACAAGCGCAAGCGTATCGCAGAAGTGTTTTCTGTAAGCGCAAGAACAGGTGTGTGTGTCATTTTCTTAACAAAATTTATATCATTAAGCACAATATCCAACGCCTCGTCCAAGTCAGAGAGTTGGTTTTCTCTTGCCCTACTCACCACATCAGCAAGTAAATCAGTAAGCGTTTTTTCTTTTTCAGAGTGTATTGCAGGGCATATTTTGAGTGAAATCCCGACGTTTACTTCCGCCTTATCTATGTAATAACCCCAACTTACACCCCAATCTACGTCAGCGTCAGGGGTAGCAGGTATCATCTTTGCCAATTCAGTTGCTAAGGCATTTTGTTGGTCTTGGGGAATGGAAGCAAATACTTGTGTAAATTTTTTAATGATGTTTTCTTTAAGCATTATTCCTTTTATTTTCTAAAACAAAGATAGAAAAAATCAAGCTATTTTCTTGGATTTTTTGGAAGGAAAGAGGGAAATAATTTTTTAACTCAACTTTAACCTTTGGGAGATGTATTCTACACTGCGCGCTTGGTGAATGACTGCTAAAACTTCTACCTCTTTTGTTTCTTCAATCACCTCATAATAAATGGAATAGGGATAGGGTTGCGTTAGCGCACGTCTAAATTTGAGCAATACTTCTTGATACAAAAAAGGATTTTGTTTCAAAAGCATTAGTACCTCATCAAAACGGAGATAGAAAGATAGCCCTAATCCTTCTTTTTGGATTTCATACCAACTCACTATGTCAGTAATGTCCATATCTGCTCCTGCTGAAACTATTACTTTGTAATCTGCCATTGGTATTTTTCAAAAAGATTATTTTTTACTTCGTCCCATGTTTTTCTGCTTTCTGGGTGTTCTTTAGAATAAGCAGACCTCTTCAAAAGCAACTCTTTTAGCAGTTCATCATATTCCTCTGGCTTTTGCTCCTCTTGTTGGTAGTGTTTCCAAAGCAAAAAATTGATAAAGTCAAGCACTTGTTTTTGCAACTCTAAGGGCAGAAGTGAGAATTTTTCCAAATATTCTTCCGTTTTTATAGCAATTTCCATGGTGTTTTCATTTTTTGTTTTCTAAGACAAAGATAGGAAAAATTAAGGTATTCCCTTGAATTTTCACAAGGAAAGAGGGGAAATAATTTTTGGACAAAGAAAAGAAATGTATCAGTCTTCTTTCAAGTTTTCAAAATATTGCTTGGTCATGCTAAGGAAAGATTCCGCTTGTTCCAATAATTCTTTGGCTTCTTTTGATGAAACTTTTGCCTCAAAATCATAATCGGCATTTTGTCTTAGTTCAAAGGCTTCGTTAAAAATAAGGCTGTACTGATAGGGAATTACTTTACTTTTGATAAATAACTCATTAAATTTAATCATTGTGCCTTGATGTGTTTTTGGAAAAACCTCATGCTGAAAAAGTAAAGCTTGTGCTGCTGTAAAAATAGCATAATAGGCTCGGTTTACCACTGCTAAGTATCTCTGAATTTTATCATTTTCTTGTGCGTCTAATAAAAAATCGTCTGCACGTGCTATTATTTTGCTTATCTCCTCACTCATAGTATTTTACCTTCCTTTCTCACAAAATATAGCAAGGGTGTTTTTGCTTTTTCAAACTTTTGTAAGCCCATAGGTACAAAAGAAACAATCATTTCCCATTCTAAAACGATTTGATTAATCCTTTGATTGACAAACTTAATTTCTGTAAAAGCATTTACATTTTCATCATTCAGCACCACCAAAAAGTCTATGTCCGATTCCTCATGGAAGTCTCCGCGCGCGTAAGAGCCGTAGAGAACGATTTTTGCCAATCTGTCCCCATACAGTTCTTGCATGGTTTTCTTAAATTGTTGAGTAACAATTTCTTTCTTTTGCAATAAGTTTTCTTGGATTTTAATTAAGGAATGTAGGGAATATTTTTATGCTTGTGGGCATAACTCTCTTTTTAGCTGATATTTAGGTTTTCAAATTAAAATCATTTTTGGCTTCTATCTTCCTTCTTTTGTGTCTATATTTTCGCTTTCTAAAAATTTTTGTTTATCTTTTTGTGGAACAAACTGCGGAGGTAGCTGTTCCACAGACTCCAGTAAAGCCTGTGCTTTATTTTTATGGTCTATCCAGTAAGTAATCGCAAAGAATGAAAGTGTCAGAACAAACCCAATATCAAAAAAAGTGCTATTCAGCCAAAACAAAAAAGTGAATTTCAGGCTGGTCTTAAAAATAATTGTCAGTAGTTTAAGGATAAAAGCACCACCAATAACCGCTTTCCCTACGACAAAAAAGGGTAAGAAACCGAGCATTTTGCTAAATATCTTAGACCTTGCGCCTTCATAAGCATAGATTCGGATATGAGAAAATTTGGAAATTTTTTCAATAAATAAAGCAATAAAATCTTGGTAATAAAAATTTTGTACCCATATAAAGGTTTTAAGTTTGGTGTAATTGATTTGTGCTTCTACATCCGCGATGACTACTTTTGTTTTTTCCCCTTTAAACTTGATGGTCATAGAGTGGACAAACTGAAACTCTTGATTGGGGTGGTGTAGGTAATCTTTTTTAAAAGTAACACTATCAATGTCTTGTAAGAGAAATTCTTTTTTGAAATTATAAGTTTCAAATCCCCAAATAGAAAACTTATCTCGCCTCTCATCAATAAGAATAGAGTTTTCTTTCAAGGTACATACAAGGGTTTCTCCAATATATTTGATAGTCTGCATATCAGTTTTGATTGATTTTCAAATTTAATTTTTAATACGTATTTTTTCAAAAAAAGTATCACAAACAAAGCAAACTTTCCCTAACTTTCCTCAAATTATCAAAATCATTAACCATATATACTTTTTGCACCATGAAACACCTTTCCTTTTTCTTGTTGTGGTTTTTGCTTGCCCTTTCCACACAGGCGCAACAAAACAAAACACCACAGATTTTCAATCAGTTAAAATACCGCTTCGTAGGTCCCGAAGGCAATCGCGCCATTGCGATTGCGGGCGTGAACGGCGACAACAACATTGCCTACATTGGGGCGGCTTCGGGCGGCTTGTGGAAAACTGATGACGCGGGCATTACTTGGAAACCCATTTTTGATGAGCAAGACGTTTCTTCGGTAAGTGCGCTTGCGATTGCCCCTACTGACCCTAACCAAGTGTGGGCAGGTACGGGCGAAACATTTTTGATTCGTCCCGCGCACTCTGTTGGCAACGGCATTTACAAATCCAATGACGCTGGCAAAACTTGGAAAAACATGGGATTAGAAAAAACGGCACGAATTGGCAGAATCGTAGTTCACCCACAAAACCCTGATATTGTGTATGTAGCGGCATTGGGGCATACCTACGCCCCCCAACAAGAGCGCGGCGTGTATCGCACCAAAGACGGGGGGAAATCTTGGGAAAGGGTATTTTTCTTAGACGAAAATACGGGTTGCGCTGACCTCGCCCTTGACCCTCAAAATCCTGATATTTTGTACGCAGGAATGTGGCAAATTTCTATCAAAACTTGGGGACTGAATAGCGGAGGCGCAAGCAGTGGGCTTTACCGCAGTAAAGACGGTGGAAATACTTGGGAAGCATTGAATAAGAAGGGTTTACCTTTTGGAAAAGATACTCCTGTGGGCAAGGTTGCCGTAGCACTTTGCCACAACAAACCCAATGTGGTTTACACACTTTTTGAGGGAAGTAGCCCTGCGCTTTACCGTTCTGAGGACAGTGGAGAATCTTGGAAACTGATGAGCAACGACCACAGCATGGCGGAGCGCGCGCCTTACTACACGCGCATTGCCGTTTCCCCCGACAATCCTGACGAAATTTATACGATTTGTGTGAAAATTTTGCGCTCTTATGATGGTGGGAAAACGTTTGATAAGCGTTTTGGCTACCAAGGTGGCGGCGACAACCACGACCTTTGGTTTGATGTGAAAAACCCCAATCGCTACATGGTGGCGCATGACGGCTGTGCCAATATTACGCTGAATCGCGGTAAATCTTTCCAAAATGTGGTTTTGCCCATTGCCCAAATGTACCATGTGGCAGTGGACAATCGTGTGCCTTATTTCCTCTATGGCAACCGACAAGATGGTTGGTCTTACCGAGGTCCCAGCAATAGCAAAGACGGTGGCAGTATTCCTTTGGGGCT
>JALOMS010000140.1 GCA_025455345.1 Thermoflexibacter sp.
GTTTCTCCTAATCCTTCCTCTCTCCAAAATTTATTACTGGTCATTACTGCGTCCATTTTGTCAATGGGAATTTGGAAAATCAACGTACCAATTTTTTTATCTCCATCAAAAATGGGAGTAGCGATAAAAGCCGCAGGAGCTAAGTAGGAAGGCAAATAGGTCTCAAAATCACACATGAGCGTATAATTCTTCACCCCCGTATAACGCATCTGTCTGAATAGCTTACCAATATTTGTATTTGCATGAGCATCAGAAAGCAAACTCGTTGCAAAGTCTATTTCTTTGGCAACTGTATAGACGATATGCCCTGTCTGGTCATCTATCAAAAAAATATCGTAATACCCATAAGTTTTTAAGAAAGTTGCTATGGTAGCATGATATTTTTCATGTACTTGGTGATAGCTATTAGGTTGGAAGTTATGCTGATTTCCTATCAAATACTGATGTTGGAGATACACACTAATTGGGTTTTTAGGAATAATTTTCTCTGCCTGAAACGTATCTCTTTCGTGATGTTCTATGCGTGCAAGTAATTGATTTTGATAGTAATGAATCAGGTTATTTTTGTATTGAACAGTATTATCTTCTGTGGGGTTTACTTGAGGGAATACCTGCTTGAAGTCTTTCATCGCCTGAATGACTATATTACTTTGGGCAAAAAAGCTAATCTCTTGACGAATCTGAGCGAAATATTCTTCAATCTTCTTTTTCTTGATTTCTCTTACGGTAGTTAGCTGGTCAAAAGAACGATTGCGTAAAGTATTTGCTACATTGCGATATTCTATGTACATAGTCGCAATCAGTGGCAAAATACCTATCAATAAGAAATAAAATAATAGTTTAAATTTGATTTTAGTAAACATGACCGTTCTTTTTTTTAGGCAAAATAGTAATAAGTAGTGATTGTCAAATTTACAGCAAGAGATAAATAAAAACAAGCAGGAAACTAAGATTCCTCAAAAAGTCCAATAAAGTTCCTTGAAATATAATAAGCATAACTAAAACTTCTGGTCTTGCTCAAAAATTTTCATTCAATAAAATTTTTAATTGTCAAAAACGTTTTAGATTTTCATATTTGCTTTATTCATATTATATTCATCATTTATTATCTATTGCGAAATTATGTCAGAAGATAAGTATGCAGACACTACTCATGAAATTAACTCTCGTTTCCTAAAAATGAGAAAAAGAATAGATATTTTCTTACCTTCTATTTACCACCAACAGCCCTCTCACTATTTCCGATTGCTCATTCTCAATGATGGGCAAGACGCTAAATCATTAAAAATCAGAGAAAGTTTAGATAAGTTGCATCGTAGTAATGAAATACACCCTACTATCATTGTAGCCGTTCACGCCACTCAACGCATCCAAGAATACGGTACAGCAGGACACCTTGATTACGCAAACAGGGGCAATAAGGCGCGTTCTTATACCAATTTTATTGTTCAAGAGCTTATCCCTTTTCTCATGCACCACTATCGCATCATCAAAACGCCAGAAACTATGGCTATATTTGGCTGTTCCTTGGGGGGGCTGTCTGCCTTCGATATTACTTGGAACAACCCACATTATTTTGGTAAAGTTGGGGTCTGTTCGGGGTCTTTTTGGTGGAGAAGACACTCCGAAAATGATGATTTGGCACAAATAGACCGTATTATGCACGATATAGTTCGTCAAGGATACAAGAAAGAAGGGCTAAAATTTTGGTTTGAGGCAGGAACAAATGATGAAACTTCAGACCGCAATAATAATGGTATCATAGATGCCATAGAAGACACGCTTGACCTTATTGCAGAGCTAATCCTAAAGGGTTATGACAATCAAAAAGATATAAAATATTTGGAAGTGCAAGGCGGAGAACATAACCAACGCACTTGGGCTTTGGTAATCCCTGACTTCCTAAAATGGAGTTTTGGGAGATAAATATTTCTATTTAAGGTGTTTATCAAACCTTTGCGTATTTTTGCATCTTATTATTTTCACATTACATTCATGTCGCGAAACAAATTACAAAGATTCGAGGAAAATCAACAAAATCATAGAGTTATACAAGCTGGCAAGCCTATTTATACCAATATCAAGGGGAAGTGGCACAGCGAATTTTTTAAAAATAACCATCCTATTGTATTAGAATTGGCTTGTGGTAGAGGCGAATATACCATTGGATTGGCGCAAAAATATCCTGAAAAAAACTTTATTGGGATTGACCTCAAAGGTGCGCGCATTTGGAAAGGAGCAAGTATCGCTGACCAACTCCAACTTCCTAATGTAGGTTTTTTGCGGACGATTATAGAAAACTTAGACCAGTTTTTTGCAAAAGAGGAAGTAGCTGAGATTTGGCTGATTCACCCTGACCCCCAACCCAAGTTAAGAGATGCCAAACGCCGTCTTACCAGCCCAAGGTTCTTGGAGCTTTATCGACAAATCGGACAACCTGCTATGTGGATACATCTCAAGACGGATAGCGATTTGTTGTACGAATATACATTAGAAGTTGTTAAAAATGAGCAAATTAGTGATTTGCAGCATACTAATAGCTTGTACCAATCTCCGCTATTGGCAGACCACTTAGATATACACCAACACCCAATTAAAACTAAATACGAAAACCACTTTACAGAAAAAGGTCATTCTATACACTATATCAAGTTCAGGTTAATGTAATTTTTGGTGTAGAAGTCTATATTTTAGAAGCCTGTTACTACCAAATCTCTATCTCTCTATTTTTTTTCTAAAAATATCGAATCATGAACGTTGAATGATAAATTTCGAAAAGTGAGTGAGTAGTGATTTTATAAGGATTGGACAAAAAATTTTTGTATAAATTTGCAAAAATTCTTACATTTGAGTCGTTGGATACTGGCGATAATACTTGGCAAAGAGTCAATCATTGGAGCATATTGGGGTAATTTTGTATCTTGAAACACAAAGGTACTCAATAGGCTTCTTTTTGTAAAGCGGAAACTTTGACACTATCTTAGGAGTAAACTTTTAAAAATTATAGTAACAACTTATCACAAGAACACAAATACCACAAGTCTTGTATTCTTCTTAAGTAATTGAAAAATAAAAAAATATGAAAAAGTACATCTTCCTTTATTTACTGCTTTTATCTCTTTCTTGTTTTGCCCAAATAGAGATAAATCATATCGAGCCTCCCAATTGGTACGTAGGCATGAAAAATACAGAATTACAAATCTTGATTCATGGAAAAGATATAGCCAAAGCCAATGTCAAATTGGGCAGTAACCCTAATTATGTGTTTTTGACCATATCTATTCCTTCCAATGCCAAAGCAGGTAACCTTCCTATTGTATTTACTAATGCAAACCAAAGTAAAACCATTAACTATGAGTTAAGAGCTAAGTCAATAGATAAAAATAGGATACAAGGTTTTAATGCTTCAGATGTAATCTATCTGATTATGCCTGACCGTTTCGCCAATGCAGTTCCCGCCAATGATAATGTAGAGGGAATGTTAGAAAAAGCCAATAGAAACGAGCTTTACGGAAGGCATGGAGGTGATTTGCAAGGAATTACCAACAATTTGGGCTATATCAAAGACTTGGGAATGACGGCAATTTGGTTAAATCCTGTTTTAGAAAATGATATGCCCCAGGCTTCTTACCATGGGTATGCGATGACAGATTTGTACAATGTTGATAGACGCTTTGGTGGTAATCAGGCATATTTAGATTTTATCAATAAAGCCCACAGCATGGGGTTAAAAGTCATTCAAGATATGGTTGCGAATCATGTAGGCATCAATCATTGGATAGTCAAAGACCTTCCAGAACCTACTTGGATTCATCAATTTGATGATTTTACAAGGTCTAATTACCGCTTAGCCACAGCCTCAGACCCCTACGCCTCAGAGAAAGACAAAATGCTGATGGAGAAAGGCTGGTTTGACACTACCATGCCTGACATCAATCAAAGCAATCCATTATTTGCGAAGTACCTCATTCAAAACTCTTTGTGGTGGATAGAATATGCGGGCATAGATGGCATACGCATGGATACCTATCCCTATAATGATAAACAATTTATGTCTAATTGGGCGAGTGCTATTTTCGCAGAGTATCCCAAATTCAACATTGTGGGAGAAGTATGGATACATTCTGCTCCTATGGAGTCTTATTGGCTCAAAGGTACAAAAAACCGCGATGGCTTTGTTTCTACTTTGCCAAGCATTACAGATTTTCCGCTTTACGATGCCATTAATGCCGCAATGAATGAACCGAACGGTTGGGGGAGTGGGTTGTCGCGAATATATCATACTTTGGCAGAAGATTTCTTATACGAGAAGCCAATGGAAAATGTTATTTTCTTAGATAACCATGACGTAACTCGATTTTTTAGTGTGGTTGGGGAGGACTTTGAAAAATACAAGATGGCTACTGCATTTCTGATGACGACCAGAGGTACGCCCCAAGTATATTATGGTACAGAAGTGCTAATGGCTGGAGGACCCGAACACGCATACGTGAGGCGAGATTTTTTGGGTGGCTGGGCAGAGGACAAGGGAAGTGTGTTTAAAAACGAAGGACTACCGCAGATTCAAAGTGAGGCACTTAGCTATATGAAAAAGTTAGCCAACTGGCGAAAAGATAAAAAGGTGATTCATACAGGCAAACTCACTCATTTTATTCCTGATAATGAGATGTATGTGTATTTTAGACACAATGCCCAAGAAAGAGTAATGGTTGTATTGAATACAGGCAATCAGCCTAAAAAATTGGAAACCAAGCGTTTTGAAGAATTGATGAAAGGATTTTCTACTGCAAAAGATATAGTTTCCGATAAGATATTTAATGACCTAAAAACCATAGAAATCCCTGCAAAAAGTGCTTTAATTTTAGAATTGATTCGATAAATTTTATGAATACACTCCCTAACTCGTCTGTTTCACGCTTAAGTTCGGCAGACGCTTATCGTGGTTTGGTCATGCTCTTGATGATGGGCGAAGTTCTCAATTTTTCCCAAGTTGCTCAAAACCTACCCACAAGTGCTTTTTGGAGTTTCTTAAGTTTTCACCAAAGTCATGTAGAGTGGGTTGGGTGTTCCCTACACGACCTTATCCAACCCTCTTTTTCCTTTTTGGTTGGCATTGTACTGCCTTATTCTCTTGCCAATCGCCTTTCCAAAGGGAGCAGTTTTCGCAGTTTGCTTTTCCATGCTATTTGGCGTTCTTTCATCTTAATCTTTTTGGGCATCTTTTTGCGCTCCCAATACAGTAAAATGACTTATTTTACATTCGAAGACACGCTGACGCAGATAGGTTTGGGCTATACTTTTTTGTTTTTATTGGGCTTCCGCTCTCCAAAGGTGCAACTTATCGCTTTGATAGCACTGCTTTTGGGTTATTTTCTTGCTTTTGCTTTATATCCACTGCCTTCTGCTTCTTTTGACTATGCGAGTGTAGGAGTGGCACCTGATTGGGGGCATTTGCTCCAAGGATTTGAAGCTCATTGGAATAAAAATAGCAATTTGGCATGGCGTTTTGATGTTTGGTTTCTCAACTTATTTCCAAGAGAACAGCCCTTCACTTACAATGGAGGAGGATATGCTACCTTGAGTTTTATTCCTACTTTAGCCACCATGATTCTGGGTTTACTGGCTGGCAATTTATTAAAAAGCAATTACTTACCCAAGGACAAACTTAAAAGACTCATATTGATGGGCTTGGGTACATTGTTAGCTGGAATATTGTTAGATGTATTGGGTATTTGCCCTAATGTCAAACGAATCTGGACTCCTACATGGGTACTTTTTAGCGGCGGGTGTTGCTTTTTATTATTGTCCTTTTTTTATTTTGTCATGGAAATATGGGAAAAAAAATCATGGAGTTTTCCACTTTTGGTATTAGGAACTAACTCTATCGCCGCTTATATGATTGCTGATACGATGGTGGGCTACATACGAAAAACACTTTTTATTCACTTAGGAGATAGCTTTCACACACGCTTAGGAGAGGCTTACGCGCCTTTGGTTGTAGGAATAGTTATTTTAGGTATCGAGTGGCTTATCTTATATTGGCTATATCGCAAGAAAATTTTTATTAAAATCTAAATTTAAGCATAGCCTTTCTTCTCTTATTGTGCTTGCTCATAAACATAAGTAAGCGCAAAAAAACTGCCCTACAAAATGGGGTAAGCGCGAGGATAGTCTGCTCTAATCTCCATATTTTTCTTTCAAATATGCAAAATACCTTTTGAAATCACCTTTAAAAACTTCTCTAAACTCCTCCTCAAAGGCATTTTGTTTTTCATTATAAGTCAAAAAACCTATAAAAAAAGCATTATTAGGACGATAATCTTTAAAATAGTCTTTATATGCTCCTCCCTCGAAAGATACAGTATCTAAAGCATGAACAATATGGCTAATCATGTTATCCTTGCCCTGTTTTTTTTCTTCTATCGGAGTATTTTCACTCCAAGTTTGATACAAAGAATCCAATTTTTTTGCAGACTGAAGCAAAAAATGATTCATCTTTGCTCTATCGCTTTGATGCGCTAAATAAGTTTTTAACTCAGGCGAACCTTCTCCATACTTGTAGCGAAGAAAACGTATCGCTCCTTGATTCCCCACAAAATTTGCCAAATTTTCATTATAGGTAAGGTCATCATCGATGAAAAGTGTTCCATGAGTAAGCTCATGGATAATAAGATTAGCTAAACTGCCTTCTTTGCGTTTGAGCATACTTGATAGCACAGGGTCGTTGAGATAGCCCAAGGTTGACCAAGCACTAACTTCATCTATTTCAGTATCAAAGCCTTGCGCTATCAACGCATTTTCTTCTATTTTTAATTTTTCTTTATCAAAAAAACCTTTGTATGAAAACTTACCAATCAAAGGAAATTCCCACTCTTTGGCAACTAAACGATATGGTTCGCAGGCTGTAATAGTCCATAAAATAGGTTTGCCCCCTTGGTCGTAAAATTTTTCATAGCTCCCAGAAGCATTAAGACCAAGCGAGTCAATCGCAAATTTTTTGATTTCTTGGATAAGCAATAACTTGTTTTTCAATGAGTCAGGAAAATCCGCATCTGCTAAAATTTCTTGAATCGGCTGGGCATTAAATGTAATATTCCACTGCCCTTTGGCTTGCATTAGACCATAGCTTACTAATTCATATTGCCAAATAGCTAATACTATGATGATGAATAATATTGCCAAAGAAAGTTTTTTCCACATGATTTTTTCAAACGTATTTACATCGTAATAAAACGCATAATCAACTAAAGATATAAAGAGATAACAAAATTTAACAAAAAATTAATGTTATAACATTTGTTGTTTAAACATTTGTGTATAACTTTGCAGTGAAATAAATATTAGCATAATAATCATTCAAACAATAAATAATTACTAATATGGCAAAATGGACAATAGATACTATGCACTCAGAAGTGCAATTTAAAGTAAAACACTTGGTTATTTCCACAGTAACAGGGACTTTTAATAAGTTCTCTGCAGAAATGGAATCAGAGAAATCAGACTTTACTGATGCAAAAGTTACCTTCTCCGCAGAGGTAAATAGTATTGATACCAATAACGAACAGAGAGATGGACATTTGAAGTCTGATGACTTTTTTAACGCAGAACAGTATCCTCAATTAACCTTTGTATCTACTGCTTTAGAAAATAAAGGAGGCAATTACAAATTAAAAGGTGATTTGACCATTCGCAATCATACGAAAGCAATAGAATTGGACGTAGATTTCGGTGGTATTACCAAAGACCCTTATGGTCAGACAAAAGCAGGATTTGAAGCTGTGGGCAAGATTAACCGCAAAGAGTTTGGCTTGATGTGGTCTGCTGTTACTGAGGCTGGTGGTTTGGTCGTAAGTGATGAGGTCAAATTATTACTCAATGTTCAGTTTGTGAAGCAAGGATAATTTGCATAATGCTTATCATCTGATAATCAATAAGAAGTATCCATTCTTTTCCATCAAATGTAGAGAAATGGATACTTTTCTTTTACTACAATAGTTCGAAAACTGCTTCTATTTCAACAGGAATATTATCAGGTAAAGACCCCATGCCTACCGCACTTCTTACTCCTATGCCATTTTCTTCTCCCCATACAGCCGCAAATAGTTCACTGCACCCATTGATAACATAAGGATGCCTCTCAAAGTCAGGGGTAGCATTGACCATGCCTAAAACTTTGATGACGCGTTTGATACGATTTAAGCTATCCAAATTTGCTTTTAAAGTCGCCAAAATAGCCAATCCTACTTGTCTTGCCGCTAATTTTGCCTCTTCCACATTCATATCCACCCCTACCTTACCTATAATAAGCGAACCATCAGACTTGACAGTACCATGCCCTGATACATAAGCCAAATTACCAACTATCAAAAAAGGCTTATATACGCCCAAAGGTTTGGGAGCAGGAGGGAGTTCAAGATTCAATTTGCTAAAATTTCCTTCAGGAGACATCATAATTTTTATTGTTTAGTTTATTCGAAAACCCTTTCATTTATTTAATAACTGTATCAAAATCATCAAAATAAAATCGACCAGAAGCCCGAAAATGATACCAAAACCAAAGCCGTAATTGATGAGTTGGGTGAAATATTTGTCTGCAAAGCTGTAAAATAGGCTTTCTATTTCTTTGGGTTGCATGGTGCTTACTTCGCTTTCTACTATTTTTTTCAAATCTATGCCGCCCAAAAGTGCGTCCAAATTATTTTCCAGTGCATTGAGTGCCGCTTCGGTTAATTGATTGATAAGGAACATCTTAGTTTCGGGTGCAATCTTATCTACTAAGTTTGTCAAACTGCTTTCTATCAAATTTTTTAACTGGACAGTAAAGTGAATTTTTGTTTCCTCTTTTGCCAATAAGTCTTTCATAAAGAGGCAAATATCGCTTTTTAGCACCTCAGAAGAAAGAATTTCGCCAAACTGCTTGTCTTTGATTTGTTGTAAGAAATCTGCAATCAAAGTATTCTTAAACTGCTGAATTTCTGCACCTTCCATGACCAATTTCGTCCAGTTTTCTGCTACTTCTGCAAAATCGGTTTCGCCTACGCCTTCAAAAATAGATTGGATAGTCGTCTGCGAGGTGTGCTTTTCTGCAATATTGAGCAATAAAATACCCGCTATGGCACTGATTTCCTTGTTTTTAGCAAGTCCATTTTCTGAAAGGTGAGAACTTAACAAGCTAATTTCTTGGTGCAAAATGCGCTTCAAATCTCCTACTTCCTCAATAGACAAAATTTTTAAAAATACAGAAATAGGCAGTTTGAAAATCTCTTCAATCAGTAAATCCAATAAGCGTTGGATAGCGTCCAAAATTTCCTCGCGCTTCAAAAATTCATCAACTTTTGCCTTCAAATACTCATTATCAATGTTTATTTTCAGTTGGGACATAGGGCTTTCACCTATCTGATGTACGCCATCAGCCACCAAACCCTTCAAACTTGTGCTTTCTTTTTTAAAGAAAAATGGGATTCCTTCCTCTGCTAACTCCTTGACGGTGTTCTTGATAGGGTCTTTGTAAAGTGCCGCCGCCTTGCTTTCTTGGTATGCCTTGTCATAGACCAAGTTCGCCAAGTCTTCTTTATTTTTGTCGAGCCAATCCAAGCCAAATTTAATGAGGTTATCTACCACATTATCAATATTTTCTTGAATAATTTTGGTCAGGTTTCCCCCAAAAAGTTCGCTAATTTTCTTTTGTGGGTTTAGTTCTTCACTTAGTCTGTTGTCTATAAATTTGAAAATTGCTTGTTTTATCTCGTTGTCTATCAGTTTGTTGCGGAGTGTGGTAGAGATTTTTTCCTTCAAATTTTCCTTTTGCGTAGGGTTGATGTAGTAGTTCAGTGTTTTTTCGTTGTAATAGTCAAAAGGAATAATCTCTTGCTTAAAAATATCTTCGTTTAAGGTTTTTTCTAAGTTTGAAAATAATTTAATAAACTGTTTTTCAATGAGTTCTGAAATTTGTGGATAGGCATTGTCTTTGATTTTTGGTGAAAGCAAGCTGTCCAACGTTTTGGTATTTCCACTGACTTTTTGCAAACTATCTTTCAAAAAATGGTGTGCTTGCCTTTGGAAACGCTCGCTCTCTGTGTATTCAATAATCTGTTTTTCAATTAGTTGTGTGAGTTTCTCGGTTTGAGGAAAATCTTGCAAACTTTTGTCTTTGTTTTCATCAATTAGTTTGCTAATTTGCTCATTGACAAAGTCTTGTTTTTGTGTTAGCGTATCAAAAAGGGCGTTACTGCCTTTCTCACTCCAATTTTCCCTATTTTTTTCTACTTGCTTTTTCAAAAATTCAAAATTATTCCCAGAGAAAAACTCAATGATTCGTTTTCGCAAGTTTTCCTTATTTCTGAAAAAAGTGTCTGCCAAATGTGCCTTGTTGAGCAGTCCGTTCACTACAAATTTCCCCATGTTTTGGGCAAAACGCCCTTGGTTTTTAGCGGCTACCCCTGGCGTGAAAGGCACTGGAATTTTGGTAAAGGGGAAAAACTGTTGGTAGTAGGGTCTGAAAATCATTTTCAAGGCGAGCCAATTAGTGCCATAGCCCGTAATGCCATACGCCAAAGAAGCAATACCTAAGTTCATCAAATCCAATAAGTTATCAGAAGGCAAGGCGTACAATCCCGCACCCGCCAATGCGCCCAAGAACGCTCCAAAAATGGTGATGGGTTTTAATTCCTTGCCCATAAATTTTTCTACCAAATCGCGCAATTTGTCTGCGTCCATTTTGTGCATACTGCTACTGACCGCCATTTCCACCTTGCCCGTAAGCAACTGCGGCAAGTTTTGTACTAAGGTATTTTGCAGAAAAACAGGCACTTGTGTTTTCAAATCAGTCTGATTAAATTGCTCAATCAGTTCTCTTACTTCTTTTTCTTTTAGTTTTTTAAATTGCGTATCTAACAGATTTTCAGTTGCTTGTATGATAAATGGATTCCACTTTTCTGTTTGCTTGGGCGTAATGTAATCTGCAAAAGTTTTGTTTTGTAGTTGCTTGTCTATGATTTCCTTAAAAAATTCAACGATTTGATTCTGTTTGCTTTGCAACAAGTCATGTAGGTTTTTTGCCAAGAAATCGCTTAGTTTATCAAAAGTTCCCAAAGGCAAAATTTGACTGATTTTTTTAGTCAATAGCTTGGAAATTTCGTTTTCTAACCGCTCCGATAGCAGTTTGCTGAATCGCTCGTGGTAGAGAAATTCATTTTTTAACTGCTTGTTTATGAGTTGGTTAATAATTTTATTTAAAAAATTATCGATTTCTACTGCACTTACAAAATCACCCAAATTGCGGTTGAAGAAGGAGGTGAGGTTGAAAAGATTTGCCCCACCCAACCCTCCCCTTTTGGGAGGGCTTTCTTCCCCTCCCAGAAGGGGAGGGGGCAGGGGGTGGGGTATAAGTGCCAAATTAATATTTTCCATGAGCAAGCTACCAATGTCCACTTTTTGGTTAAAGGTAGGGTTGCTTTTCAGTTGGGTAATGATGTCGCCTATGGTATTGCCTTTCAGGAAGTTAATGAGCTGTTCGGTGAGGCGGTCGGCAGTTTCTTCGGGATTTTGGCGGTGCTGGTCTATGATTTCCGTCATTTTTTTGACGATATTGGCATACTGGCTCACGCTACCCACAAAAAAGCGCAAAATCAGGTCTTGGAAACGGGATTTCACATTATTTTTGAAAGTGGAATCTATGAGCAGTTCTAACTTATCTTTGCGCTCTTCCAGCCACGTTATCAGGCTTTTAAGTACGATAGGTAGCTTGGCATGAAGGAAATTGTCAAAGTTCTGTGCCAAATCGTCAGAGAGCAACTCAAAGATGGTAGTTTTCTCATTTTCAAGGACTTTAACCAAAAAATCGGCAAAAGAAGTTATCATTTGCTTGCCCTCGTCCGAGTTCACGATTTGCAGTAGGCGTTGATTGACCTCTACGGAGATATTTTCAGTGCTGTCTTTCCCAAAAATATCGTGCAACTTTCGCTGGGCTATCTGCTCACTAATATTTCTAATTAAAGTATTTATTTCCAATAGATTACTTATCTGTTTGATGTTTTCGTCTATGGGAAGTGCGAAGTTATCTCTTAAATCCTCGTGGAAATTTTCAAAGGAATCTGCTATGTTTCTGATGACCTTATTGCTGAAATTAGTGGGCAAGACTTGTGCTAATTCCTTGTCTTTCAGGTCTGTGTAGGTACTCTCTAAGGCATGGTGAAAAATAGCAGGCGAGTCTAATAATTGGTTAAGTTCGCTTGAAAGCGAATGTACGGCAAAATCAAGTTGAGTGCTTGATACTAAGGACTTTACAGGCGTATGGGTGAATAGGAAGTCGAGGGTTGCCTGTGGGGAAATAATTAGAGTTGTCTGTGAGGACACAGACAACGGCAGTTGATTTGCCTCACCCAACCCTCTCCAAAGGAGAGGGCTATCTCCTTTTCCCAAAGAATTAGATTTTATTAACTGCT
>JALOMS010000141.1 GCA_025455345.1 Thermoflexibacter sp.
CCAAGTAAATGCCCCGTCTGCTTATCTCTGATAGGGACAACTATTTCTTTTTCAATCACTTTGTTAGATTGTTCGGCAGAAGCAATAGACAATTTGACGGCAATATCGCCGTATTGTATATGTGATGTGTGCCGCAGATTAATGGAAATTCCGTAGGTTTTGGCTTCAGGAATCTCTACATCAAATGCTATTGATTGTGCTTTATCCCATTTTAGATTGGGTAGTTCTTGATTTTTTTGATACACAGTGTTACAAGCCGTGAACAGTAAAAAACTGATTATAAGCAACAAAGAAATCTTTTTCATATTTTTCTCATTAAATAAAATCTAAGATAGTTAAAAATTTATTTTAAAAAAAAAGTTTATTAATTAGTCGAAAATAAAAACGCTTACCTAATTTCCGCAAGGAAATGACCAAAAACCAATAGCCTTTTTTGAGTTATAAGTTATTATTTATGAATAATTTATGATTTAGTAAAGGAATTGGATATCAAATTTCAAGTGTATAATAAAATATAGTTTGGGGTATGATTTAGTCAAAAATACACATTATCTTAGCGTATATGAAGAGGAGAAATATTTTAACTATTTAATAACCAATAAATTAAT
This sequence comes from Thermoflexibacter sp., assembly GCA_025455345.1. GTDB lineage: Bacteria > Bacteroidota > Bacteroidia > Cytophagales > Thermoflexibacteraceae > Thermoflexibacter. The sequence goes on from JALOMS010000141.1 coordinate 609, forward strand.
TCTTTTTTAATCTATGATTATTTATCATGTCCAAAGGAAGCATTTTAGTTATTGATGACGAAGAAAAACTTCGACAACTCATAGCTCGGATTTTGGAGTTAGAAGGTTATACGATTTACCAAGCAGGGAATAGCTATAAGGGATTCCAAATGTTAGAGCAATATTCTGATATTCAGTTAGTTATTACAGATGTCAAACTTCCCGATGATAACGGCATTGCAATTTTAGAAAAAGTGAAAGCTAAATATCCTTTTTGCGAAGTAATTGTGATGACTGCCTACGGCACTATCCAAGACGGTGTAAAAGCAATGAAATTAGGAGCTTTCGACTATCTTACCAAAGGAGATGAAGACGAGCAGATTGTGGTTTCGGCGGAGCGAGCAATAGAGAAGGCAAAAATGCAACACCGTATCCAATCCTTAGAAAATCAGGTCTATACCAAGTTCAATTTTGACAATATACTGGGAGAATCCAAGGCAATCAAGGGCGCGATTTCCTTAGCGCAAAGGGTGGCTACTGCAAATACTTCTGTACTTTTGGAAGGCGAAACAGGGACAGGCAAGGAACTTTTTGCCCAAGCTATTCACCAAGCAAGTCCCAGAAAAGGTAAACCTTTTGTAGCGATAAATTGTAGTGCATTTCCCAAAGATTTGCTTGAATCTGAGATGTTTGGACACAAGAAAGGCGCATTTACAGGTGCCACGTTTGACAAAAAAGGACTCTTTGAGGAGGCAAATGAAGGCACACTTTTTCTTGATGAAATTGGAGAAATGAACTTAGACTTGCAAGCAAAAATGTTGCGTGTGCTTGAAACACAGTCTTTTATCAAAACGGGAGAAACCAAACCTACCCACGTAGATGTACGAATCGTAGCGGCAACAAACAGAAACTTACTGCAAGAGATTGAAAAAGAACATTTTAGAAGTGATTTGTACTATCGCCTTTCTGTTTTTAAGATAGAAATACCACCTTTGAGGGAGCGAAAAGAAGACATAGGGATTTTGGTAAACTTTTTTGTTCACCATTTTTCAAAAACTATTAAAAAACAAATCAAAAATTCAGACAAAGAGTTTTTAGAAAAGCTAAAAAATTATATTTGGAAAGGAAATATCAGAGAGTTGAGAAACGTCATAGAGCGTGCTGTAATTCTTTGTGATACAGATATTTTGACCGTAGATTTATTGCCCAATGAAATTCTTTTTGCCCAAAAAGAGATAGAAAAAATAAGCACGCCCAGCAGTAATTATACAGAAAGTTCTCTTTCAGAAATAGAAAAACAACATATTATCAAGGTACTAAACCAAACCAATGGCAACAAAACCGAAGCCGCCAAACTGCTAAATATTGGACTAACAACACTTTATAGAAAGATAGAGGAGTATGAACTTTAACCCTACCAAAATGAAAATCTTACCCTACCAAAATGAAAAAAATAGTAAAAAAAACATCACCCAAGAAAGCTCTCAAAAAAATTAAATCATTGATTATCAGTTAATAAGTATTTATTGTTAATTGATAATTGTTAATTGGTCATTGATTTGGCATACTACTGTCAAAATCAATTTTTTAAACATGGAAACTGACAGTAAAAATACAGATTTGATATTTGATGGAAAATCCATCAGTATAACACTTTATCCACAAGATAAGATACTTGCTATGACATTTGAGAGTGATTCTTCAAGTAGTGAGTTCAGAAAGGCTTGGAATACGGTTTTAGAAAAAGTGAAGACTGCACATATTCACCTTATTCTCTTAGATGAATCTATGATGAGAATTTACCCCAAAGACATGGATTGGCTCATGAAAGAAAAATTACCCAACTTTTTACAAGAATTTGGTAAGAAAATCAAATTGGCAATAATTCTCTCCAAAAACTATTACGAAAGTGTATTGGCGGAGGATTATACTAAAAAATTGGCAAAAGCATTTCCTGAAAAGCTACAATCTAAGTTTTTCAAAAGTGCTGAATTTGCGAAATCTTGGCTTACCAACCATCCTTTGGAAGAAAATCGTATTGACGCACACAATATCTTGAAAGTGATGATGTTAGACCGCATTAAGTTTAGTTTTAAATTGTAATTCATACAAATTAATTATGGTAACAATTATCCTGATAGTGGCAGGCGTGTTATGTTTTGCCCTATTCTTTAAATCTATTGACTTTTTTAGTGAGATGTGAAAAAGTGAGATGTGAAAGGCGAATTGCTTTTCACCTTTTACAAAAAACCTTTTATTCTAAACACATCTCACATTTCACAAAAACATCTTACAAAAAACAACATGACAGCACTTTTTATTTTATCCATTTTGGTTTTTGGCTACCTGTTTTATGTACTGCTAAAACCTGAAAAATTTTAAAAATAGTGATAAGTGGTTAGTGCATAGTAGTTAGTGAAAAGTGGTTAGTCAAATTAAAATCAATTTTTAAATACTAATCACTCACCACTCAACACTAATCACTCTCTACACTCAAAACTTCTTAACAAATGAACACAGAAATTTTTGGTATTATTTTTATGTTTCTTGCAACTGTACTGTTAGCAATTCCTTTGGGAAAATACATTGCTAATGTGTATGCGGAGAACAAAACCTGGTCAGATTTTTTACAACCACTTGAAAATCTATTTTTTAAAATCAGTGGAATTGACCCTAAACAAGAAATGACTTGGCAGGAACATTTGAAAGCCTTGCTTACGATTAACTTTTTATGGTTCTTTTGGGCAATGCTTCTGCTAATGACGCAAGATTTTCATGGCTTCTTGAACCCTGACGGCAACCCGTCCATGACTCCCGATTTGGCTTTCAATACGGCAATTAGTTTCTTGGTAAACTGCAACTTACAGCACTATTCTGGTGAAACTGGGCTTTCCTATCTTTCCCAATTGGCTTGTATGACTTTTTTGCAATTTGTAACCGCAGGAACGGGTATGGCGGCTTGTGCAGTAGTTTTTAATGCAATGCGCTCCACCAGCCCCACCCCTAACCCCTCCCCAGTGGAGAGGGGAAATACAAATCCCAAAGGAGGAGAGGGCTTTACTCCCCTCTCAAAAGGAGAGGGGCAGGGGGTGAGGCTTCTTGGCAATTTCTATAACTGCTTCCTGAAATCTTGCACTCGTATCTTACTGCCTATCTCCATAGTCATAGCTATCTTATTGGCTTTCAATGGAACACCTATGAATTTTGAGGGGAAAGCCGAAATAACGACTTTGGAAGGAGTAGCACAACAAATTTCGAGAGGTCCCGCCGCCGCTATGATTGCGATTAAGCAGTTAGGGACAAATGGAGGTGGATACTTTGGCGTAAACTCTGCTCACCCTCTGGAAAATCCTAACTACTTGACTAACATCGTGGAGTGCATGGCAATTTTCCTCATTCCCATTGCCTTGGTCTTTGCTTTGGGATATTATTTGGAGAAGAAAAAATTTGCTTGGGTCATCTTTGGCGTAATGACGATAGGTTTTTTAATTCTCTTATTACCAACGGTTTACTTTGAAATGCAAGGAAGTCCAACCCTCGCTAAAATGGGTATTAACCAAGATTTAGGAAGCATGGAAGGCAAGGAAATCCGCTTGGGCAGTGCCGCTTCTGCGTATTGGGCTATCAATACGACTGTAACGTCTAACGGTTCGGTAAATGCTATGCATGACAGTTTGACCCCTATCTCAGGCATGATGACAATGTTGGGTATGATGATAAATGCCCTTTACGGTGGTGTAGGCGTAGGCTTTTTGAACTTTTATATTTTTATCATCATAGCCGTTTTTATTTCTGGTTTGATGGTGGGCAGAACACCTGAATTTTTGGGTAAGAAGATAGAAGCAAAAGAGATGAAAATTGCGATTATCATTGCGCTTTTGCACCCTTTCTTGATTTTGGCAGGAACAGCTTTGGCTTGTTGGGTTTTTGTAAACAATCCTGACATTGGTTGGCTGAATAACCCAAGTTTTCATGGATTTGCAGAGATGTTGTACGAGTTTACTTCTGCTTCTGCCAACAATGGTTCTGGTTTTGAAGGACTTGGCGACAACACTCCGTTCTGGAACATTTCCACTGGTATTGTTCTAATCTTAGCGCGCTATCTCCCTATCATAGGTCCCGTAGCGATTGCAGGAATTTTAGCAAGTAAAAAATATATTCCTGAAAGTGCAGGAACGCTGAAAACAGATACAAGTACCTTTGGAATCATGGTTTTTGCAGTAATTGTAATCATTGCGGCTTTGGCATTTTTCCCTGCGCTTGTCCTTAGTTCTATCACCGAATTTGTAATGACTTATTAAGCAACTTACTAAAAAGTAACTACTTATTTTTTACCACGAAGACACTTAGGCACGAAGAAATTTTATAAATACATTAAAAAAACACGTAAAAACCTTAGTGTCTTTGTGCCTTAGTGGTGAATTTAAACAAAAAATATGAAATCAAATAATTCTTTATTTCAAAAAGACTTAATAACAGACGCAGTAAAGCAGTCTTTTATCAAGTTAAATCCAAAAATAATGTTCAAAAACCCCATCATGTTTGTCGTGGAGGTTTGCACATTGATCATGCTTATTGAGGCAATCAGAACGCCTTTTGACGCTTCTATTTCTCATCTTACTGTTTACAATGTATTCATTTTCATTATCTTGTTCTTAACTTTACTTTTTGCCAATTTCGCAGAGGCAATTGCAGAGGCAAGAGGAAAAGCGCAAGCAGATAGTTTGAGGAAGGCAAGAGAAGATACGCCCGCAAACTTAGTATTAGAAAGTGGAGAAATCAAAAAAATCAGTTCTTCGCAACTGAAAAAAGGAGATATTTTCACGGTAAAGGCTGGGGAAATGATACCCTCTGACGGAGAAATTATAGAAGGCTTGGCGACCATTGACGAGAGTGCGATTACAGGCGAGTCTGCACCCGTAGTGCGAGAGGCAGGAAGTGACCGTTCCAGCGTTACAGGTGGTACAAAAGTGCTTTCTGACCAAATCAAAGTAGTGGTTACTACACAACAAGGTGAAAGTTTCTTGGATAAAATGATTGCCTTAGTGGAGGGTGCAAATCGCCAGAAAACACCCAACGAGATTGCTTTAACGATTTTATTGGCAGGTTTTACATTGGTATTTATCATTGTTTGTGTAACGCTCAAATTTTTTGCAGATTACGCAGGTACACCTATTACCGTTGCGGCATTTATCTCCTTGTTTGTCTGCTTGATACCTACCACAATTGGAGGTTTGCTATCGGCGATTGGCATTGCAGGCATGGACAGGGCTTTGCGCGCAAATGTGATAACCAAATCAGGCAAAGCGGTTGAAACTGCGGGAGATATAGATGTGCTTCTCTTGGACAAAACAGGAACTATCACCATTGGGAATAGGAAAGCAACCAACTTTTATCCTGCCAGTAACATAGATAAAAACGAATTTGTAAAAGCCTGTGTATTAAGCTCTTTGGCAGATGAAACCCCAGAGGGCAAGTCTATTGTGGAGTTGGGTAAAGGATTTGAGAAAGTAAGTGTTTCTCAACTTACCGCCAATATCTCACAATCTAATGCAAAATTCATCAAGTTCACCGCCGAAACTCGTAATAGTGGCATAGATTTGTCTAATGGAATTCGAATCCGAAAAGGTGCGATAGATACCATTAAAAACTTAACTGAAAAGGCTGGTAATCAATTTCCTACTGATGTTGCAGAGCAAACCAAGCAAATTTCTGCCAATGGAGGTACACCTCTGGTAGTGAGTGAGAATGAAAAAGTCTTAGGGGTGATAGAACTGCAAGACATCATCAAGGTTGGTATTCATGAACGATTTGACCGTTTGAGAAAAATGGGCGTAAAAACAGTGATGGTTACAGGGGATAATCCTCTGACTGCCAAATACATTGCTGAAAAAGCAGGTGTAGATGACTTCATTGCAGAGGCAAAACCCGAAGACAAAATGAACTACATCAGAAAAGAACAACAACAAGGAAAATTAGTAGCAATGATGGGGGACGGAACAAATGACGCTCCTGCACTCGCCCAGGCAGACGTAGGCGTGGCAATGAATAGCGGTACGCAAGCGGCAAAAGAGGCAAGCAACATGGTGGACTTGGACAATGACCCTACCAAACTCATTGAAATTGTGGAGATTGGAAAGCAGTTATTGATGACGAGAGGAACATTGACGACCTTTTCCATTGCCAATGACGTTGCTAAGTATTTTGCCATTGTACCTGCACTTTTTATCAACTCGATTCCTGCCTTGCAAGCCCTGAATATCATGCAGTTAGCAAGCCCAGAAAGTGCAATTTTATCCGCAGTGATTTTTAATGCGATTATCATTCCTTTCTTGATTCCTCTGGCATTGAAGGGCGTGGAGTACAAGCCAATCGGAGCAAGTGCCTTGCTTATCAGGAACTTAGTGATTTATGGCTTGGGTGGCGTAATCGTTCCTTTTATTGGGATTAAATTGATTGATATTTTAGTTAGCCTATTCATCTAAATTAATAATTATCACCACTAAGACACTAAAACACGGGGTGTCCCACACGAAGATTATTATACAAAACTTAGTGTCTTCGTGTATTAGTGGTTAAAAAAATAAAACAAATGAAAACTCACATATTTCCAGCACTCAAATTAACCTTTTTGTGCATACTTTTATTCGTAATTCTTTACCCTGCTCTTATCTGGTCGGTAGCACAACTTTCTGAAAATCAAGGAAAAGGCGACTTACAAAACTTAGGACAGGCATTTACCCAAGCGAAGTATTTTCAATCTCGCCCTTCGGCAGTAAGTTATAATGGTGGCGGTTCTGGTGGCTCTAACAAGGGCATTGCTAACCCCGATTACCTGAAAGAAGTGCAAGCAAGAATAGATACTTTTTTGGTGTATAATCCTGATGTTCAGAAAGCTGAAATCCCAAGCGACTTGGTAACAGCTTCGGGAAGCGGGCTTGACCCACATATTTCAGTGCAAGGGGCTTTGGTACAGGTCAAACGCATTGCCAAGATTCGCAAAATAGAGGAAAATAAGTTGATTGAATTAGTGAATCAGCAAGCAGAAAAGCCTTTACTTGGGCTATTGGGAACATCAAAAATTCATGTTTTAAAGCTAAATTTGGCTTTGGATAAATTTGGTGAGAAGTAAGGCGATTGCTAACATTGCTTCTTTATCAACCACGAAGACACTAAAACACGGGGTGTCCCACACTAAGATTTTTAGATAAATTTTCGCACCTATCCCGCTAATGTATTTCGATAGCGTGTAATTTATTAATAATGAATTTGTTACACTCAAAATCATGTATTTTATAAAATACCCTTTAAAGTAATTGTTAATCAAATAGTTATGAATGAAAAAATACTTTATTGGGATAGGTGCGTAAATTTTTAATGTATTTTTCCAATTTCTTCGTGGCTAAGTATCTTAGTGGTTAAAAATCAATCACAATAACCCACTATTAGTTAGATTAAATAATACTTTTAATCATTTTACTAAAATTTTAATTATTTCTTAAACAAGATTCAACAAAAAGTATTTATAAACGTAAATCAAATGAAAAAATTATTGATGACTACACTTTGGGTGATAATTTTCACCTCAAACATATATGCCCAAGTAACCAATACTGCCACTATGGACACCACAGACGTAAAACTAAAAGGCAAGTTTGTGGTAGAGGGCTACATAGACGCTTATTATGGCTACGATTTCAGCAAGCCACAAAGCAAGGAACGTCCCTATTTCGTATCTTCTGCCCGCCACAACGAGGCGAATATTAACTTGGCATACATTTCTGTAAAATATGCCTCTGAAAGAGTGAGGGCGCGGTTTGTCCCTGGGTTTGGGTCATACATCAATGCCAACTATGCCGCAGAGCAAGGTGTTCTGAAAAATATAGTCGAGGGCAACGTAGGTATTAAACTATTCAAAAACAAAGAGATATGGTTAGACTTTGGCGTATTGGGTTCGCCCTATACCAATGAGTCTGCGATTTCCAAAGACCACCTGATGTATAGCCGTTCTTTTGCGCCAGAGTATGTGCCTTATTATCTTTCAGGTGCAAAATTGAGTGTTCCTTTGGGTAAAAAAGTCAATTTTTACTTTTATTTACTCAATGGTTGGCAACAAATCAGAGATGTAAATGAGAGTAAATCCATAGGAACGCAATTAGAATATCGCCCTAATGACAACTTGCTCATCAATTGGAACACCTACATTGGCAATGAGCAGTCTGAAAGCCGCCCAGACTTTGGAAATCGCTATTTTACAGATGTCTTTTTTATTTACAACAAAGGCAAATTTTCAGGAACTTCCTCTTTGTACGTAGGCGCACAGGAAACGCGCTTGCCCAACGGAACTATGGAAACGCAAATGTGGTACAATGCAAATATCATTGGGAGATACAATTTTACACCAAAAACCTCACTTTCTGGGCGTTTGGAATACTTTGATGACCAAAAAAGTGTGCAAATCACGCCCATTAATCCAGTGAACGGTTTTGCTTCTTCAAGTGCTTCATTGTGTATTAATTATAGCATAGAGGAAAATATTTTGTTGCGCTTAGAAAGCCGTAGCTTCTTTTCCAGCAAAGACGTTTACCAAAACGCAGAGGGCACCCCTACGCGCAATAGCCAAATGATTATCAGTAGCGTAACAGTTTGGTTTTAAGCCAATTCTTGGTTCAAGGCTAAGCCTTGAACTAAGATGAGTGCAAGCGTAACGCTTGCACCAGAGAGATTTTAAGTTAATTATACAC
>JALOMS010000002.1 GCA_025455345.1 Thermoflexibacter sp.
ATAAATAAACCATGGATAATATACTACTATATAATGCAAGATGATAAGAAAGTGCGAATTAGAGAGCTTTACATAAATCGTTTTAAAACTAAGGAAGAACGATATAAATATGCAGAATCAAGGATGGCATATCTTAAACAATATTTAGATAAATTTGGATGTGTAGAATTACCATTAGAGGAAAAAGAAAAACTTAGGCAACAAAGTCTTATAAAGCAAGCAAAGGAAAATGCAATTGTTAGAGAGAAGATATATTTCAATTCAAAATCTAAATTGGATAAAAATAAAAAATTACGTAATGATTTTATTCCTGTAATTGAACTTGAACGTGCTTTGCTTAAAAATGATTGGACTACTTTCTTTATGATTTTACAAAGTATTTTTAAACGCATACCATACTCATTATTTATTGATAAAGAAGCTTATTATCATACTGTTATTCACTTAATTTTTGAATTATTTGGATTTTCAACACAAAGTGAATTTCCTACAAGTATGGGAAGAATAGATATTATTTGGGAAACAAAATCATCATTTTATATATTTGAACTTAAAACAACTACCGCAAAAGAAGCACTTATACAAGTAAAAGAAAAATGTTATGGGGAAGGAATAAGTGCCCAAGGCAAAAGTGTTTTTTTGATTGCAATAGCTTTTGACATGAAAAAAAGAAGTATTAAAGAGTGGATAGTTGAAGAATTATAGTCTTTTCTGTGCTGAAAATTAATAAAACTCACGGAAAAGTTTCTCAAAATCAATTTGCGGTACAAATTCATCTTGCTCTATATCAAATTAAAAATAAACTAAATAATTTTCTGTAATTCAAAAAAAACATGGCATACAGTGATTTCTTAACTTTAAAGCAGGTAGAAGAAGCCTTTGGCTTTGAGCAGGAGCGCAAAGAAGTTTTTGCAAAAAAGAAAATTCGTGCAACAAGACTTTCTAAAAGGCTTTCTATGGACATAGAAGATAGCACACGCTTGCCTATTTTGAGTGAAAAGGCAAAATCAGAGGGTATTATTTATCCTATTTTGAGGGAAATTAATCATAAAAATAAAGAGTTTAGTATTTTTTCAGGCTATACTTTTGATGTAGATAAGTCTTTGTCTTTGAATGGAATATGTGATTTTGTGTTGAGTGCAGATACCAAAAGCATAGACATAGAGGCTCCCGTATTTTGCGTAGTCGAGGCAAAAAATAGGTCAGTAGAAGAGGGCTATGGGCAGTGTGCGGCAGAGATGTATGCCGCTTATTTGTTTAATCAAAAAAAAGGGGAGGAACGAAATATTATCTACGGTTGCGTAACTACGGCTTTCGAGTGGGCTTTTTTGCAGTTAGAAGGCAAAAAAATATACATAGATACAGAAAGATATTATTTGAATGAAGTTGGAAAAATATTAACAGTCCTGCAAGAGATTATTAATTTTTACAAATCTTACCCTGTGTCGTAATCATTGATGTAAAGAAAGACTCCCCCCACGATTTTTGGTTATTGACGTTTATCAGAAGGCTACAACTCGCATAATGAAGTTGCATTTATCAATTGAATATACGAAATCAAATTTGTAAATGGTACATAAGACACTATGAAACAGCAGTTTTACTTTCTTCTTGGCGCACTCATTGCCCTACCCTTATTTCCTTTTCTCTTGTATTTGGGTAAAAAAGTAAGGAGAAATATACCTCAGTTAGGGGAGGCTACTAAAAATCTAAACTCAGAAATCATGGGTAGCCAAGAGAAAATTCATTTACTCTGCTTAGGAGAATCTACTTTTGCGGGTGTAGGCGTAAATGACCACCAAGAAGGCATCGTTGGGCAGATAGCCCAAAGCATACACCAGCATACAGGAAAAACCATTACATGGAATGTATTGGCAAAGAGTGGCTATACTGCAAAACAAGTAAGCGAAATACTTGTCCCACAAATTCAAGAATCTGCTTTTGACTTCATTATCATTGGTTTAGGAGGAAATGATACCTTCAAACTATCTTCCCCACTTTCATTTAGAAATAATTTCATTAAGTTGATAAAAGCAATCAGAGCAAAGCAACCCACAGCAACCATTGTCATAGCCAATCTTCCCCCTGTAGGAGAATTTCCTGCTTTTCCACCTCTCTTGCAGTTTTTCTTGGGTCATTTAGTCAGATTACATGGAGAAATTATAGCAGATTTGCCTTCACTATTCAAAAATGTTAGGTATGCGAATAAGCAAATACGTTTCAATGATTGGTTGAACAAAATCAATCAAAACAATGCAACTGTGAATTCCTTTTTTAGTGATGGTGTTCATCCCTCAGCACTTACCTACACCCTTTGGGGCAAGGAAATAGCAACCTTAGTGATAGGAAAAGAACTTCTTTAAAAATACAACTTCTCTGTGTTATGCCTATGACTTATCAAACTGGTTCAATGCCCAGCCTTGAATCTTTTTTGGTGCAAGTTGGTACCAGTCGGGTATTTTTGAGAAAATAATTGTGCAAGAAAAGTGTATTTTGTACCGCTTTGAAGTAATTTTGTGTTGATACTTCCAAAACATTAAACAGATAAATTGACCATGAATCTTAAACTTTTATTTTCTCTCATTCTTATTTGCCTCTCTTTCTTATTGCTACTCTCTTGTAACGTACCTAATGAAATTCCATTATTTGATGGTAAAACCCTTAGTGGCTGGGAAGGAGATACCACCAAAACGTGGAAAGTAGTAAATGGGGCAATTGTTGGAGGTTCTCTTACCGAAGATGTACCTCACAATGACTTCCTTTGTACTACACAATCCTATGATAATTTTGTCCTGAAATTAAAGTTCAAATTAGAAGGTAATGGAGGATTTATCAATGCAGGTGTCCAATTTAGAAGCAAGCGAGCAGCAGCTCCTTCTTATGAAATGATTGGCTATCAAGCAGATATGGGAGATAAATATTACGGAGCATTGTATGATGAGTCAAGAAGAGATGTCGTATTGGCTGGAGTTGATTCGATTACCTCCGCTAAGATAGTAAAACATGGCGAATGGAATGACTATGAGATTAGGGCTGATAAACAGCATATTCAAATTTTTTTAAATAGGCAACAAACCGTAGATTACCAAGAATTAGACCCTCAAATACCTCAAAGTGGACTGATTGGATTGCAAGTTCATGGTGGGGGAAAAGCACTTGTGTCTTTCAAGGATATTGTCATTAGGAAAATTGATTGAGTAATGGTGTAATCTTTTCAGGTGTTTAGGGAATTATCGGACATTGGGTGTCTAATAAAATAATCTAAGAAGTTAATTTTTTAAAAACTTCATTATAAGTAATTTATATATCTAATTTTTGTACTCAAACAATACTGTACGAATAAACCGACAATTCCTATTTTTTAAGTATTTTCACTCACTATTTTTGAGCAAAGTATGCTATTGGTTACGATATAAAAACCCATTATCTTTGTAACATCAAAGTAACATAGACTTCAGTCTGTGAAATAAAATATACAATCACACGCTAAAGCGTATGTTACAAGATATTATTAAGGGGGTAAATCGGGCGGCGAACCGCTTGAAAATTTATTGGAACAGTCCTTTCGCTTTGTGGAAGGACTGTTTTTTTGTTTCCCCAATTTTTTCATTAAATTTACAGAGAAATTTAGTAAATTTATGAAAATATTTAGCAATGAATAAGATAGAACTTGTCAAAGAAAAATTTAAACAGGAAATAAGCAAACTCTATGGGGATAGACTTTCGCAAATTGTCTTGTATGGTTCTTATGCCAGAGGTGATTACAATGAAAACTCTGATATAGATTTCTTGGTTGTGCTTAACGAAGAGGAGATAGCCACAGGCAGAGAACTCTATTTTATGAATCCTGCTATTTTTCATATTTCCTTAAACTATGGGATAATGATTTCGCACTATCCTACCACCAAAAAAAGGTTGGAAAGTTCCCAAAGTATGTTTTACAGACAAATCAGAAAAGAAGGGAAAGTAATATGAATGAAGAAGTTATAAAAGTATTGCAACATCACACAATTATTTTTAGAAACTACAAAAAAATTGATTTTGTGAAGTTCGTTATGGTGTAATTTTCACTTTAATTCCAGATTTTCACATTCCAAATTATAAAAAGTCTATGCCTCAATTTACTCATTTACACTGTCATACCCAATTTTCGCTCTTGGACGGGGCGGCAAGCATTTCGGGCATGATGAAAAAAGCGGTCGCAGACGGCATGAAGGCGGTTGCCCTGACCGACCACGGCAATATGTTCGGGGCGTTCAAGTTCGTGAGCGAGGCGGATAAGCAAGGGCTAAAACCCATCATTGGTTGCGAGTTTTATGTGGTAGAAAATCGCCACCATAAGACGTTCAGCAAAGGCAATAAAGACATTCGCTATCACCAATTGCTCTTGGCAAAAAATCCAAACGGGTATAAAAATTTGTCCAAATTGTGTTCTTTGGGCTTCATTGAGGGCTATTACAGCAAGTTTCCACGCATAGACAAGGAGTTGATTCTCAAATACCATGAGGATTTGATAGCGACCTCTTGTTGCATAGGTGCGGAAGTTCCGCAGGCGATTCTGCACAAGGGCGAAGAAGAGGCAGAAAAACTCTTAAAATGGTGGATTGATGTATTTGGAGAGGACTATTATATTGAATTACAGCGACATAACTTAGAAAACATAGACGGCACAGGCATTAGCCAAGAAGATGTAAACCAAGTCCTACTCAAATGGGCTAAGAAGTACAACCTCAAAGTGATAGCGACCAACGACTCGCACTACATAGACGAAAAAGATTGGGACGCACACGATACCATGCTTTGCATTAACACAGGGGAAAAAAAAGCAACGCCCAAAGGTGATGGAAAAGGTTTCCGCTTTGGTTTTCCCAACAGTGAGTTTTATTTCAAGACACAGGCGCAGATGAACGAGATATTCAAAGATGTGCCTTTTGCGATAGACAATACCAACGAAATAGTAGATAAAGTAGAGAAAATCAAGCTGAAACGCGACATTTTGTTACCCGCTTTTCCGCTCCCGCAGGAGTTTGCCAACCAAGATGATTTCTTGAAACACTTGGCATTTCTGGGGGCGCAAAAGCACTATGGGACTATCACAACCGACATAGAGCAACGCATTAATTACGAATTAGATATCATCAAAAAAATGGGCTTCCCTGGCTATTTCCTCATTGTGCAGGACTTCATCAATGCCGCCAAAAACATGGGCGTAGCGGTGGGCCCTGGACGAGGGTCGGCAGCAGGTTCCGTAGTTGCCTATTGCGTAGGGATTACCAACATAGACCCGATAAAGTACAATTTGCTCTTTGAGCGTTTTCTTAATCCAGAGAGGGTAAGTATGCCCGATATTGATACGGATTTTGATGACGAAGGCAGGGGTAAAGTGATTGATTATGTGGTAGAAAAGTACGGAAAAAACCAAGTGGCGCAAATCATTACTTACGGCACGATGGCGGCAAAAATGTCCGTCAAAGACGTGGCGCGCGTCATGGACTTGCCCTTAGATGAGTCTAATAATATTGCCAAAATGATTCCTGAAAAGCCAGGGACTACTTTGGCAATGGCATTTGAGGAGAATCCTGATTTGGATAGCTTGCGAAAAGGTAACGACCTCAAAGCCAAGATTTTACAAGCGGCTCAGGTCATTGAAGGCTCGGTGCGGAACACAGGCGTACACGCCGCAGGAGTCATCATTGCGCCTGATGACCTGACGAACTACATTCCTGTTTGCATTGCCAAAGACAAGGGGGGCGACAAAAAAACAGACGAAAGTGATGAGGAAGGCAGTGGCGAAGCCCTCGACTTATGGGTTACGCAGTTTGACGGCAAGGTGATAGAGGACGCAGGAATGTTGAAAATGGACTTTTTGGGGCTTAAAACCTTGACTATCATTAGGGACGCGCTGGGGCTTATCAAGAAAAACAAAGGCATTGACATAGACATTGACAAAATCCCTTTTGATGACAAAAAAACCTATGAACTCTACCAAAGAGGCGAAACCGTAGGCACGTTTCAGTTCGAGTCCGAAGGTATGCGTATGTACCTCAAAGAGTTGAAACCCACCAATATAGAGGATTTGATTGCCATGAACGCTTTGTATCGCCCAGGTCCTATGCAGTTCATTCCCAACTATATAGGTAGGAAGCAAGGCACTGAAAAAACAGAATTTCCTCATCACCTTTTAGAGCCTATTTTGGGCTATACCTTTGGAATCATGGTCTATCAGGAGCAAATCATGCAGACCGCGCAAGTCTTGGCAGGGTACTCTTTGGGGGGTGCTGACCTCTTGCGTAGGGCAATGGGGAAAAAGGACAAGGAGAAAATGGCAAAGGAAAAGGACAAATTCATTGCGGGAGCGGAAAAAATCCACAACATTCCCCAAGAAAAGTCTGCGGAAATCTTTGCAATCATGGAAAAGTTTGCGGAGTACGGCTTTAATCGCTCACACTCAGCCGCTTACTCTGTTTTGGCATACCAAACAGCTTATCTGAAAGCAAACTATCCTGCCGAGTACATGGCTTCGGTGATGACGCACTCTATTGGGCAAATAGAAAAAATAGCCTTCTTTATTGAGGAATGTAAACGCATGAATTTGAAGGTATTAGGACCTGATGTAAACGAAAGTGCGCGTACTTTTGATGTAAATAAAAAAGGACAAATCCGCTTTGGCTTGGGCGCAGTCAAAGGCACAGGCGAGGCGGCAGTGGGCAACATCATAGAGGAAAGAGAAAATAATGGATTTTTCAAAGATATTTGGGACTTTGCCAAGCGGGTAAATTTGCGAACCGTAAACAAGAAAACCTTTGAATCCTTGGCACAGGCAGGCGGATTTGACAGTTTTGGCGAGATACATCGCGCTCAGTTTTTCTATGTCCCTACTAATGAGCAAACTACGGGCATAGAAAAAATATTGAAGTACGGTGCAAATGAGCAATCCAACAAAAATAATTCAGGCGTTTCGCTTTTTGGCTTAGGCGGCGGAAATGGAATTAGCAACCCCAAAATTCCTGATTGTGAGAAATATACGGACTTAGAACAACTCAAATTAGAGAAAGACGTGTTGGGCTTTTATCTTTCTGGACACCCCCTTGACCAGTACAAAATAGCGATGGACAAAAACAAGGTCATCAGCTTGGCAAATATTGAACTTTTCAAAGGCAAAGAGGTATTGGTGGGTGGCATAGTTACCCAAGTAGATTTGCGAACTGACAAAAATGGTCGTGCCTTTGCTTTCGTGAATTTGGAAGACTACGAAAAGGCGAGCCGCGTTACTTTCTTCAACAATATCTATGAAAAAGTAAAAGACCAACTGAAAACGGGTGCATTTGTGGCTATCAAAGGCAAGGTGAGGGAACGCTACAACCAACCTGGCACTTGGGACTTTGACCCTATGGAAGTAAAGCCACTCTCCGAACTGAAAGCGGGGAATGTAGGTGTGGAAGTAACGATAGACGTTCAATTGCTTCAAAATCAAGGCTTTTTGGATAAGTTCATGGAGGTTTTGCAGAAAAACAAGGGCGGTAGCGACCTCAAAGTAAAACTCTTTGACCGCAGAGAAGGCATAGCTGTCCCTACGGCGGCACACCAGTTCAAAATTAATCCTTCTCCACTCTTAATCAAGGAATTAGAAGAAATAGAGGTGGAGTGTAAGGTGGGGTAGAATTGTCGTGCAAGATTTTATGAAAATAAAATCTAACTCTCTATTAGATTTAAAACTAAAATATTGTCTATTTTTGATAAAATGTATTTGAATGATATGAAAACAAGCAATATAAAATCTTTTTCAATTAAAGGGCTTTTTGGAACTACCGACGTGCATATTCCTTTTGATGAAGGTGTAAAAATCTTAATAGGTGAGAATGGATTAGGAAAAACGCAGGTGTTAAGTATATTTTATTATACTTTGATGAAAAACTTTTATAAACTATCTGATTTTAGCTTTGAAAGCGTAAATATTGAGTTTGCTAAGAAACAAATCACATTTAAGAAAAATGAAATACAAGATAGTATGTTTCCTTTTAGCACAAACCCAAGTTTCAGACGCTTTTTAAACTCTCCTGATGATTTAGACATATTTGCAAGTTTAAGAAATGAGGTTATGAATAAGGGTTTATCGCGAAGTGAGTTTAGAAGATTTCTTATAGAAAATAAAGTTGATATATCTACTCCTTCTGAAATAATATATGACCTAATTAGATTTGAGTTTAGAGATGATAGAGAAGAAGATATTTTTTCTCAAAATATAAAAGATTGTATTAAAGCAATAGATAATGAAACTTCTCAAAAACAAATTTTATATTTTCCTACTTTTAGAAGAGTAGAAGAAGACCTTAGAAATTTAGGCTATGAGGAAGAAGCCTTTGGATTAAAAAAGAATGACAGTAGATTGATAAATTTTGGAATGGGAGATGTTGCTTCAAAATTTAAAGATATAAGTAATATTATTAAAACCCTTGCAAGTGAGGGTTTTGCAAAAATTTCAAGTGAAATTTTAAGCCAATTAGTAAAGGGACTACCTAAAATAGATAAAACTACCTTAGAAAGTATTAATCCTGCTGATATTGAGATTATTTTAGCAAGAGTAGGGAATAAAATATCAAATGATGATAAAAAAAGGATACTGAACATAGTTCAAACCAAAGAGTTTGATTATGAGAATGATATTTCATTAATTTATTTTCTGCAAAAACTGATTGATATTTATGACCAGCAAAGAGATTTAGATAAAATGATAAAATCTTTTGTTTTTGTCTGCAATAAATACCTCGTTCAGAAAGAAGTTGTTTATGATGAAAGTGAGGTAAAAATATACATCAAATCTCAGCTTTCTAATAATGAAATCAAATTGAGTAAGCTTTCATCAGGAGAAAAGCAAATTATTTCTATCTTCTCAAAGATATATCTTTCTAATGAAAATGAGAGATTCATTATACTTTTTGACGAACCAGAACTTTCCCTATCAATTATTTGGCAAGAAATGCTCTTACCTGATATTTTAAACTCTGGTAAATGTGAATTTTTATTGGCAGCAACTCATTCTCCTTTTATCTATGATGACAATGGATTGACAGGATATGCAATTACTTTAAGCGAATATATGTCAATACCTCATGCCCAAGAACCTATATTGATAGAATCATAAAATGGACTTAAAACAAACTCAGCAAAGTAAAAAAAATAAGGCAACAGTTGCCTTTCATCGATTTTCCTTGCATTTAACCCGTTTTGCTGGGGATTTATTTTGCTTTTTCGAAGGCAAAGGAGATAGCTATTATTATGTACCAAGAATAAAAGCTTATTATTCAGGTAATTATCACTCTATCGATTGCAAAGGTAGGGAGTCTGTGATAGACGTTTACAAAATGATTAATCATAGACCTGAATATGTAAAATATAAGAAGGCATTTTTCATAGATAGAGATTTTAACTTACCTCTAAATAAATTTGATTATCCTTTAATCTATGAAACACCTTGCTATTCTATTGAAAATATGTATGTTTCTGATAAAGTCTTTAAAGAAATTCTGAAAAATGAATTTTATTTATCTGAACTGGATTCTGAATATGATAACTGCATTGCTTGGTATTTAGAACGGCAAAACGAATTTCATGAAGCAGTGCTATTATTTAATGCTTGGTATGCTTGCCTTATCGATTTGAGAAATGAGAAAGGACTTAACACCAATGTAAATTTAGAAGATTCCTTCCCCAAAGATTTTATAGTCTTTTCTTTACAAAACATCTCAAAGAATTATGATTTAGCAAAAATACAAGCAAAATTTCCCAATACTCCTATTATAGACCAAGAAACATTAGACGCAAAAGTGGCTTTTTTTGATAGTATCTCCACAAAATATAAAATCTTTCGAGGTAAGTATGAGATTGAATTCCTTGTCAAAATGCTCAATTATATTATTTCTGATTCTGTAAATACTCAATCTCTAATTAAAAAGCATATAAAATATACACTTGTTGGCACTCAAATACTTTCTCAATTTACACAATATGCTGAAACTCCATCAGATTTAATAGCATACATTAAAGACATAATCAAAACTAATTAAAATTCAAAAATCAACCCTTCTCTACTCTTAATCAAGGAATTAGAAGAAATAGAAGTGGAGTGTAAGGTGGGGTAGAGGAAAATTCTGTTGGTGTGTGCGTATGTGGGTGGGGAGAAGGGCATAGCGGTTTTAAGAAACTGCGCTGTCAGGTAAGGCACCTGATAGCATAGAAATCAGCAAAGTTTATAACTGTTGCAGAAGTTTTTGTTGCCGTTCTTTATACTGGTTTAAGACTGAGTCTTGAATCTTTTTTTGGTATACGATAATCCTACTCCTAAACCTTTAATGTATAATTTTAATCTGTCATAAAACAAAACATCGTGCCTACCAGATATATACTCACTTCTTAGCAGTAAAAATTCAGAACTTCTTACCCCCAATTCAAGTAAAAGCATAAATACTTCCGCAATTCTCCTCTCATCAACCAAATCTAATAACTCATTAATTGTTTCACGCTTAATACGTCTTCCCTTTGAAAATGAAGCTATTGGGGTGTGATTTTTTTTACTTTTTTCTACTAAATCTTTCTCATTGAAGACCCTAATAAATTCAGCAATAAACACATAATTTTCTCCCAATCCTCTTATTAGGCTTGCTTTTTCTGAAAAAAGGATATTCTCCCCAATCGCAATAAACTTATTGTATCCTAATAAACTATCATAGAAATAAGAGTCCTCCATTCTTAGGAGAATTTCATCATAAATTATTTGATTATCAAAAAATTGATTTAGTAAGTTTTCAATTAAAAAGCCATATTTTTCTTGGTAGGCATTAAAAAAAGGCTCAAATTCAGGTGATTCTACTTCTACCCTTGACAGTACAGGCAAGACGACTCCTCTGCGGAATTTGCCACTTGTTACATAAGGAGAATTTACAATGCTTTTTGCTACTTGTAGGCAGCCTTCCAAATTTTGGTAAGTAGGTGCAATCACCAAAATATTAACTTCGGGTAGTTGGATGTTACAAATATTGGAGTAGTCGCTTAGTCCTGTACGGCTGTCTATGAGAATATAATCATAATCCAAACCTTTCAATTCTTTTTTGATGTACTCTATATATCGCTTTCCGTCCAAAGTTTCGTAAAATTCGTACCAGTCAAAATCTATCACATTTCGCTTGTACTCCTCTGCTTCGCTGTATTTTCCTGCGGGAATCAGGTCTATTTTCCCTGTTCTAATTTCTTGTTTTTCAGTTGTTTGAGTAAGTTGAGAAGTATCTATTAATTTGATAATGTTTTCATCTGTAAATTTGGGAAAGTCCTCAATTTTAAGGTCTTGTAAATTTTCTGCACTGCGAACCAATTTACAGTAATCTTGGAAAACTTCTACAATACCTTTATTAGTGATGTCTTGATTGCTCTTTTTAAAATAAAAATGTATCCCAGGAGCCTCCAAATCCCAGTCAATCAACAAAACTTTCTTGTTATGCTGATAGCAAAGGTAAGCGGCAATATTTGCCATGAGTTGTGTGCGCCCTACACCGCCTTTATATGAATAAAAAGTAACTATCATCTTGAGAATTAGTGTTTTAATTATTTAAAGTAAGCGGTATTTCTTCTTCAAATTGGTCTTGCAAGGCAGGAATCGCACACGTCAAATCAAACTGTAATCTTGCTATGCTTGTCAATCTCCTAAAAAATGTATTTCTGTCCGCTACTTCTAAATCTATGTAAAAATAACCACTATCTTGCCTTTGTTGCAAAAAAACATCAGCATATTTGTAGTGAAAGTTATATAATGAACTGAAAATCTTTTGATTGCGCTTAAACATTATTTCTTTGTGTGCAGTAGTATGCGTTTGGCAAATAGGTATTAAGCAACCACCAATTTCTTTATCATTAAAAACTTTGGCTAATGCCTCATTACCAGCAAAATGAAGTGCAAAACTATCTACCAGCAAGACAAGATTCTTTTTCATATTTTTAAGACTATCGATGAAAATGTTATCTATTTCTTCATTTTTAAAATCAAGAATAAAAGCATTCAGGCGATAGCCCGACTTATCTTGGTAGTCTTTCAAGAGTTTTAAAATTGTATCTTCTTTGCTGTAAGGTTTCCAATTTTCATGCTTTTCATCATAATGTGTCTTTAAAAGAGAAAAGTCTATTCCTTTCACTTCATTTTCAATACTTTTAGCAGAAGTCGTGATAATGAGCAGATGTAAAGGCTTTGTTTGAGTATGAATAATATTTCGCAAAGATTGCTCAAACTTCTGCAAATCTATGTGATTTACAGAAATTTGACTTAGGTTGCAGCCTTGAATGACTATATTAGCATTGCCTGTAATTTCACTTGTATTGGGCATATTTTAATCTATTTTAAAGCTGTACTCAAATAAACTTTTAACCTATCTACAAAATCACTCAAATCTATCCCTTTTAATCCCGCAGAAAACTCCTTTTTAAAGCGATTGTATTGAAAATCTTTGAAGCCTTTTTTGTCCAATTGATTGAAAGCCTCTGTAAGATTTCCTTGCTCAATCAAATCCATAATTCCATTTTTGTCCATTTCAGAATTGCTTTGGTTATTGGGTGTTTGTGGATTATTGGTTACAATATTAATCGTAACATTCGAATTTTCTATTCCTTGAAGGTTTAAATTATTATTCCCCTCAATTTTGCTTTCATTTTTCTTTTCTGGATTCATGTTATTTTCAACTTTTTCTAATTTCCAATTTTTACTTTCCCCTTTGGCAACATACATCTCCCAAGGCGTTTTCTCCTTCATTGGCTCTTTCAAATCTCTGCGGTACAGTCCACGAAAATTATCCTTTCCATTTTTCATGGTGATTTCATCTTGTGCCTCGCTCCACGCCCTATCTATGTCCATGCCCTGCCCCACGCCCCTGTAAAAGCGAATCGCCAAGTGGGTAGCTACCTCATCACTGATTTCGCTCACCGTTCCTATCACTACGGGAATCCCTGTGTCAGAGAGTTCTTTTGCTTGCTTTTCCGTAGTGCAGCCATTGAAAAAGACGAGTTGCAAGCCTTTCTGCTTGGCAAAAAAGGAAACCAAACCTTCGCCATGGGCAAGGCTGTTTGAACCACTGTTAGCGTCTTTGACGACTAACAGGGTCTCGAGGAGGAGTTGGTAGCCATCGGCATGACCGCCAAAGTGGAAAACGGCAATCCTATCTCGATAACGGCTATCTTGGAATACATCTATGATGTTTTCTATGCTTGCGTTGGCGCGCTCTACTATCTCGCAAAGCCCTTGTTTTTCAGCTTCTTGGAGTGCCTTGCGGATTCCATTGTGTTCCGCAGGAATATTTCTCAAATACCTTGCATTGTCCTCTCTGTCATTGGCAAAGGCAAGGAAAATCACAGGTTTTTGGTTGGGCATGACGGCTTTTTTTTGGGTTTTTTAGCAAGTTAGGGAAACTTTTTGAAATGTTAAAAATACCTTAGAGATACTTTACTTTGTTGCCCAATAATCTACGACCAAAGCCTTGTCTAAGTGTGGTTTTAAGACTTCCACAAATGCTTTATGGTCAGGATGCGGCAAGTAAATTTCTCTATCTTTTTCTGAAGTAAAACTTACAAAGAAACAGTGTGTAAATCCTTGATTGAGGTTTTCTGGGCTATTGTTAGTCCCCCATTCGAAGTCCTTGATTTGCTTAATTTTAGCAGGTAATCCCCTAAAAGCATCTTCTACTTTTTTGACATCGGCGGCAGAAGCACCGTCCTTAAATTTGAATAATACGACATGACGTAACATTTTTTTTCCTTGTGTTTCAACAGTGGCTTTGGCAATAGAAAAAGCAAGTACAATTGCCAAAAAACTAAAAAGTACAATGCGATAATTTGTAAAGTGTTTTTTCATTTTCTTTGAAAATTAATGTGTTAATTGACTTTACAAATATAAAAACTATCTTGTATTTACAATGATTTTCATTTTATTTTGCTGTTTTTATGCCATTAATTTGCCCTTATCCGAGTCCACTCGAACGACTTGTCATTTGCTTACTTCGCTTTTCCATCCATGCTCCACATTATAGACTTTGGGTCTAAAAGGAGAAGGAATGATTTTTTCCACTGCTTTGGGGTCAGCAGTGAAATTGATTAAAATTCTGTGGTCTATGTAACCATGTATGGTCGGGATTTTCATTGGGTGTTGGTTTTTGTTGTTGACTGGTAGTTAAATCATTGTTTTTGCGAATTTTTAACTATTGTGCTTTTAGATTTAGTGCTTTTTAACTGTATTTTTCTGTCAATATCTGGTCAATTTTACTAATTATTTTTTCGCCATTTTGATTGTTAATAGTCATAAATCTATACTCATTATATAAGTCTAAAATCTTATTTTGTGTCTGTGCTTCAAGTAATCCTAAATTAAGCATCATGCCTTTGTTAAGGTCATTTGGTTCAAATTTTTGAAGTCCATTGCCATATTGTCGACTATTATCCTCAAAAATTTGTTTGGCTGTGTCCGTTAGGAGATAAGCAAAAAGTAAATCAATGTGAATTTCTGAAAACAAACTTGTCTGCTTTGGATAAATACAATGATAGGAAGTCAAGTTAGCAATATTTGCTTCATTTCTAATAAAGCGTAAACCTGTTCTGTTAAAAACAGAAACCCAAATAGGGGCAGGCTGTCTATTCTCTAACGCATACCAAGGTGTTCTACTTGCTGTTAGAAATCGTTGATTTACTCCTTCTATTTCGCCTTTTTGAATGTAAGAATTTACATTCTTATCGTTTGGATTTAAGGCATTAAAAAGAAAAACTAATTTGTCATTCTTTTTTAATTCCTCAAAATCTTGTATGGCAAAAAAAGATGTTCTGGCATCTTTGGCACTGCAAATACAAGGTAATAAATATTGTTCTTCAATATTGTATGCTTTGGCTTTTGATAGATTGAATGTAAAATATTCATTTGAGCCTGTGGCAATCCCACGAACTACTTTTGCATAGGTGGAGAATGGAACAAGATTTTTAAACTTAATACCATTTTGTTTTTGATAATAGGCTTTCCATTTAATTTCAGGATTTAGTTCCGAAAAATTATAGGTTCGGGCGGCGTTCCGCTGTTCTGTTTCTGAAAAATTTGGGTAATTAACTATAATATCTTCAATTTTGGTTAAATCTTCCAATGATTGAATATTATGAAAATGAACGTTTTGGGTTAGGTTATCATTTGCACAAAGTACAATTGACGCTGTTGTTAAGGCATCATCAAATACATTTTCTTCAAAACCAATGACAATAATATGTCTTAATGCTTTGCTTTTTATCAAATAGGTTTTTACTAATTTTCCATAGTCTGAATTTAGAAATTCAGAAGGAATAATATACGCACAGCGACCATTTGGTTTTAATTGATGAATAGATTTTAATAAGAATAAAGTATAAAGATTTGTAAAACCATTCAGCTTGCATTTTAAATTAGTTTCAATTTCTTTTAAGATGTTTTTATTGTCGTAATCGTGAAATTTAAAATATGGTGGATTGCAAATGATACCATCATATTTATTTTCCCAATCATTATACATATAATCTTGTAAAAGGAGATTTACATTTTCTATTTCATCAAATTGTTGTTTTGCTTTTTCAAAAATAGTTTTATCAACTTCAAACCCCTTAATATCAATATTTTCTTTGTAATTTAAAATTGCCCTTGAAAATACACCCAACCCAAATGCTGGTTCAAGTACAGCATTAAGATTTTCGTTTCCTAAAATCCATTTTGCCATAAAATCTGCAATAGAGAAAGGAGTAAAAAATTGAGCAAATTTTTTACGGTGTTCTATTGAAATTGATTTTGAGTATTGATTTTCAATAGAATTATCAGTGATATATCCCTTTAATTCTATCATCAAAAATCAATATTGCGAAGGTCGCCCCCGTTAATTTCTAAAATAGTTTTCAAATTCTCAATATCAAGATAAGCCGTTCCTCCTTTGAATGTTACATAGAAAAGCAATCTCCCTCTGTCCATTTCTTTTCTTACACTTTCGTGCAAAGGTTCATCAACTTTTGAGGCAATAGGAATGCCTAATTTTGAGTTGATTTTTATAGTTGTCTTATTTTGGTTTTTAGTATCAGTTTCAACCGAAAATACTACACCCTCATTATTAGAGTCAGAAATTATTTTTAGAATTTGCTCAAATGAAATACCATATACTTTATCAAAAAATACTTGAAAATAAAAATGTGGCACATTGAATGTTTCAATCCATTTATAAACAACTTTTATGTCTTCAACTTTGGGTGTGATTGAAAGATAATCTCGTTTCTGAATTTCTTTTATAGCTATTTTTAGTTGTCTAAAAAGCTCCTTTACTTGAATTAATCTTTCCGAAGAACCCCAATTTGGTGTTCTAAAATCTGTAACATTTAAAGTTTTTGCGGTTATTCCATTGAGCAAATCAATATAATTCTGTCTTGCAGGGTGTTGCAAAACATCTGAATATTCAGTAAGTATTTGGTCTTTTGTTTGTAATGCAATTTGCATAAACTTTTCAGTTCGCACTTGCATTGCTTCTTCGTATTTGTCAATTAAAAATGCACTTGAACGCACTTCAATGCCTACAATCGCTTTTTTTACATATTCTGTAATTTGGTGATGAGGAATTTGGCTGATGTCGAAGCCTAAATTTTGGTCAAAATCTGCTTTATTGAAAATTAACAGGTCAGGTCTTTTGCCAATGGTATCAAGTTCGTTTTGAAAGTCTTGATAAAAAGTATCAAAGCCATCTTCTCCTGCCACTAAATCATCAGATTTCCCATATTTTACTGCTACAAAATTTTTAGAAGTTTCATTTATAGCTCTTGTTACGAGATTTTCAGCCCAATCACCTTGTTCTTTATTGGTAATAAAATTAGAAGACGCTTGTGTAGGTGTCCTTGCAGGGTCTCTTGGCTGTTCAAAATCAACTAATTCCACAGGAACATTTTTTGTTAATTCTCTAATTCGGTCGTAATAACTCATTTTCTTATTGTAAAATTTTGCTTTACAAAGTTAAACTTTTTTGTTGGTTTGAGAAATTCGTTGAACATTCCTGATGTAAACGGTAACATTACATCTAACTTATTAACATACACAATTCCTCTACAACTATGAAATTTTTTACACAAACGATTCCTTACTCCCTATACCACTTTATAAAACTCACCAAATCATTCATGTCCTTGGGCGTGATAGACTGCTCGAAGCCTGCGGGCATGATAGACGTATTGGAGGCGGATAGTTTGGCGATTTCACTTCGTGGAATGACCGTTTCGCTCCCTGCCAAGTCTTTCAGCGTAATTGCTGTTGCGGTTTCAGTGCTGATGATTCCGTAGCTTTTTTCACCATTTTTCTTTTCTATTGTCCAGTATTCGTAACCATCTGCAATAGAGTTACTTGGGAGCAAGACTTCTAAGGCAATGGAAAGCGGTTGCCTATTTCGCAGTGTCCCCAAGTCAGGGGCAATGTTTTTTCCTAACTTTCCATTGATTTGATGACACTGGGCGCAGTAGGTATTGTAAATCTTCAAACCATTGGTTTCATTGCCTTTTTCAGCAAAAGCAGATTTGTACTTTTCTAAGATTTGCGCTTTGTCTGTTTCGTTTACTGCCAAGATTTTTCTTGCTTTCTGCCGAATTTCCATGTCGTCATTATTCATAAGGCGCACCTGATTGTGCCAAGCAATCGCGGTACTTGGAATCTGCTTTTTTTCCAATGCAGTAAGTAAAAATTGAGTTCTTTCTTTACTTTTCATAAAAACGCCAATTGCCTCGTCCTTGATTTCAGGGGTGAAATTAGCCCATTCTTTGAGTAAAAAGCTACAAACTTGCGTGCCTTTGGTCTTATTCAAGGCTTGCATTGCTATTTTTTGAATGTCAATAGAACTTTGTGGTGTAATCACTTCTTGAATTTGGGAGGCGTACTTTTCAGGTTGGTAGAGTGCCAATACCCTAATCGCACTTGCTTTGGAGGTTTCATCTGTTTTTTTATCATTTAAAGCACTTAAAGCATTGGTAATGAAATATTTTGCTATATTTTCTTGTGGTAATCCTATCACTTCCAAGAGTTTTGCACTTGCATTTTGCAGTTCAGGTACTTTACTTTGAGCAAGATTCACTAATAGTATTTTTCTAATATTCTCCATTGTATTCATCATTCCCAATTCCCGATTTTCAGATTTTGTACTCATTCCAGATTCCAAATCCCACACCTGCGAAGCCTTCACTATTCCCTCTAAACTTGCCGCTTGCCACCACGCACTTTCTGGATTTGGGTTTTGCAAGATTTTCCCAATTAAAGTGCTGATTTTCTGCTTGTCTTCACTCAACCCAATCAGTCCACACACATTCGCAAAAAACAAACCCTTGCCTTCCGTAGGGTTTTTTGTCAAGTTTTTTACGGCAAAATCAAAAACTTCCATTTCCCTGCCTTGTGAAGCAGAAAGTGCGGCATAGTGTACCCATTTGTCCTCTATATCTTTCAGTAAGAGTTCGTTGCGAACTGCCAAAGACTTCTCATCATTCAAAAAACCAAGCGTGCAGAGCAACTGATAGCGCACCTTGGGGGAAGGGTCATTTTTTAAGTTGTCTAAATCCAATATTTTGTGAATCATATTTGGGCTAACATCTCCACTTGCCTTACCCTCTCCTGTGGGGAGGGCTGGGTGGGGCAAGAGCATTTCCACTATCTTAATTGCATTTTCTCTTACTCCTGCATTTTCATTTTTCAGTGCTAACGTCAGAGGTTGTTCATCTGATTGTAATTTCCCAAAACCTTGTAAAGTCCAAAGCGCGTGAACCACGCTTTCAGGAGATTCATTTTCTTTCACTATTTCCTTCAATAAAGGGATAATTTCAGGATTCTTTCTGTCCAATAAAAGGCGTTGTGCGGTACGCCTGTACCAAATATTAGGGCTTTTTAAGAAGCTAACTAATTCTTTATCTTCTACCTTTATCTTTGACAAAGTTTCAAACTTTGTCAAAGGTGAGTTTTTCGGAAAAATCCTATAAATCCTTCCCTTGTCTGTCCCGTTGTAGAGTTTGCCAGATTTGCCTATGTCCTCCGCCATCCATTCGGGGTGTTCCACGATTTGTCGGTAATAATCAAGCACATACAGCCCACCATCAGGCGCAACGTAAAAGTTCACAGGGCGAAACCATGCGTCTTTGGAGGCGAGAAATTCCTTTCGCTCAAAGGCACGACTTGCCGTAAAACTTGCACCATTGTCCTTGATAATATCGGCATGAACCAAGTTATGCACAGGCTCGGCAATGAAGGTCATATTTTTGTACTTTTCTGGGAAAAGCCCACCCAAATACCACATCACCCCGCAGGAAGAAGTAACTACACCTACATCTGTAAGTAATTGATGTTCAGGATTTTGTGTAATTGGATAAATTTCGCAAGCGTCCCCATGGTCGGGCATAGATTGGGTAGCGTCTGCCACTAAAAGGTCGGGATTCCTTCGCAAATAGCGGTCTGTAATCACCTCATGGAAAAGGTGGTGAGCATTGCTCGTGAGGATATGATGACCAAACTCGTCAAAAGTTTGCCCAAATTGCGTTTCGCCAGAAAGCATTTCCAACTCATAAGTATCTGGTTTAAAGCGTACATTGCGACCATTGGCATTTTTAGGAAGTCTGATTTCGGGCTTGTCAGGGAAGTGGATTTCTGTACCCTCATCTCCAAATTCATTTTTATACACATTGGGCGTGATAGAACTTTCATGCGCCAAATATACCCAACCGTCTAAGCCAAAGATAGGATTGTTCAGGTTGTGCTGTGGATTGGAGAGTGCAAAACCCGTGAGTAGGATTTTTTTTATATCCGCTTTGTCGTCATTGGTGGTATCTTCCAAGTATAGGACATGAGGAGGGTCAGTAACAATTACGCCATTTTTCCACCGCATAATGCCCGTAGGTAGCACCAAACTATCTGCAAAAATAACACTTTGGTCGGGGTAGCCGTCTTGGTCTGTATCTTTGAGGATTTTTACCTTGCCTGTTCCGCTTTTGTCCAAGGGGTAGCCGTGCATTTCCACCACATAGACTTTGCCATTTTCATCGACTTCCATCGCCACAGGGTCAGCGATAAGAGGCTCTGCGGCAAAGAGTTCTATTTCAAAATCTTCGGCAATCTCGAAATCTGCCAATGCTTTTTGCAGTTCGGGCGTGAGCGTTCTTTTGGCTTGGGTTTGCGTGTTTTTATTTTCGCAAGCGAAACTAATCAAAATCAGAACTAAAAAGGTGATAATCAGGCGCATGACTTAGTATAATTTGAGTGAGAGATAAGGTTTTCTAAATTTCCAAGTATTTCATTTAAAAAACAAGTTTTAAGAGTTTTGTTGTTGAAAAATCATAAAATTGCTATTTTCTACGAAATGATTATATTTGTTACTTGAAATTTCCAAATACATTCTAAGTATATCAGTAAAAATAAACGTTTTTTAAGTCCCATTAGGGACATGAGCTTTGTAGAAAATAAATTAAGTCCAGCATATAAGTCCCGTTAGGGACGCAATTAATAGGTTATCAATGTTTTGTGTCGTTCCTGTGGAACTTGTGAATTGTGCTGAAATTCCATTTTCTACAAATATATCGTTTTCAATGGGGACTTCCTGTATGAGATTGTAATATAAAGAACTTTTTAAATTGTTGAATTACTTAGGGTGTGCAGAAATCTATCGTAGAGTTTAACCTTTCGCCTCTACGAGGCTTAAAATGAAGGAGATTTTCTATACTTCTACCAATATTTAAGCCTTAATAGGCTTCAAAATACACATTTATTTAAACAAGCTATCTAATAAAAGATAAAATACGCTCAATAACACCATGCTTTTCAAGATACAAAACTTAGGCGCAGTCAAAGAAGCAGAAATAGACCTCAGCAAAGACCTCATCTTGCTCTGTGGGCATAACAATACAGGTAAAACGTATGTGGCGTATGCAATGTATCGTTTTATCCAATTTTTAGCAGATTGGATTTCAGGAGGTGGTGAAAGTACAGACGAAACATTACCTAAATTTTTTAGTAAAAGAAAAAAGCAATATAAAATTAACTTAAAAGACTTTTTTGATAAAATTGATAAAGATATTCTTTTCAACATTCTAAAAGGAGACTTAAATAATATAGATAAATTAAAATACTTTTGGAGTGTTTCACAAGAAAATCAACTATTTAATAATATTAAATTTGATTTTAGCATTTCAAATGATGATGTTTATGCTAACATATTTGCAAAAAGTATCATACAAGAAAAAGTAGATATTGGTAATGCTTTTGTTGTTATTCTTATTAAAGAAGAAAATACTTATGATATATCATTGTTTATCAAAGTTTTGGATGTTAAAGAGTTTAAGAATGATTTAACTGAAAGGGAATATACCTCTTTTCTTCACTCTCTTATAGAAGAGGTTATTCTGAATCTAATAAGCAATAAACCTTATATATTTCCTGCTGAACGTTCTGCAACTAATATTTTCAGTACAGAGCTATCATTAATCCAACATAGAATTTGGATAGCAGCTCTAAAAGATAATCCTCTTATTGAATTAGCAAAAAGACGAGTAAACCGCTATCCTCAACCTATTCGTGATAGCTTAGAACTTTCCCAAGATTTGGAAACATTGGCTAAAACTACAAGCCCTTTTTCCTACTTAGCAGATGAGTTAGAGCAAGCCATTCTGAAAGGGAAAATCAGCGTAGGGCAGTACGGAGATTTGCGCTATTCCCCTGCGGAAAGTCCAGATTTGAAGTTAGAAATGCACGTCAGTTCGTCTTTGGTGAAGTCATTAGCTTCCATTTCCTTCTACCTGCGCCACATTGCCCAAAAAGGGGATTGTATCATTATAGACGAGCCAGAACTTAACCTGCACCCTGACAATCAGATTTTGGTGGCTCGTTTCCTTGCCCGCTTGGTAAACGAAGGCTTCAAGGTCATTGCAAGTACGCATAGTGATTATATTATTCGGGAAATCAATAACTTAATCATGCTTGGCAAAGAAGATGAAAAGGCAGTAGCGTTGAGAAAAAAATATGAATATAGTGAAAAAGAAGTGCTGAAATCAGAGCAGGTACAAGCATTACTATTCAAGAGAAAAAAAGGGGAGGAAAAAGTAGTTGCTGAAAATCTGACTGTGAGCGAAACAGGACTTGCGATTGAAACGATTGATGAAGTGATAGAAGATTTGGAAAATAGAACTGAAGACATTTATTTCAACCTTTTTGAGCAATGATAAACTTTATAGACAAAATAAATCAAATTATTGACAATCAGTTTTTTACTCCTCATGACAAAGGCACTCAAATTAATCTAAAAGGTTCTGGTGAGTGCAAAGAAATTCCTTTTGAAAAGGGTAACGTAAAAACACTAACAATTTCAGTAGATAAAGAAGGTTTTGATGGGCATCCTTTGTTGAAAACGATAAAAAACCTCAAAAAATATCCTGACTACATCATTTTTTGTCAAAAAGGAAATCAATTATTTGTTTTGGTAGCAGAATTAAAATCGACTAATTCAGACGATTGGCATAGACAAGCAAAAGCAGGTTTAGCTTTTGCCCAATATTTAGTAGGAATGTTAGAAAGTTTTGAAAAAAAAATATTTGATATTGAGTATCGCTGCCTTTTATTTCATACAAAGAAAGAAACAAGAAGTATGAAAAAAGGGAAAACAGAAAAAAAACAATTTAAGTATAGTAAACACCCTATTTTTAAATATCAATTTTCCGATAAACCTTGTAATGTAAAAACACCCTATTCTTTGGAGATATTTTTACGTTGAAAAAATAAAAGAATGTTGGAAAACGAAAATCTATATTATAAATTATAAAATAAAAAAATGACTATCAATTACTTGTAAATACATTTAGCCAGCCTTTACAGCTCTTTCCATCTGAAGAAGTAACCATGTAATAATATACACCAGCGATTCCTTCGCCTTTCCAATCGTTTTGATAATTATCACTTTGGTAAACGAGCTTCCCCCAACGGTTATAAATTTCTATTTTCACCCCTAAAATGGGCGAATTAAAAATCAGTGTTTCATTTTTTCCATCTCCATTGGGTGTAATGACATTGGGGAAAATGAATTCCTCTATTGCCACATTTTGAACGAATTGATTAGTACATCTTCCTTCTCTGGCGATTAAGGAGATTCTATAATTGCCATTTTGTGAATATTTGAATGGGGGAGGTTCCTGCCCTGTAAAAGTTTGTCCATTGCCTAAGTCCCAAAAGAAATTTGCCCTCGCTGGGCTTGTATTCACTAATCTTACTGTGGGAAAAGGAGCGCAAAAGTCTTCATAATTGACCGCGAAGCTTACGGTAGTGAGGTTGGCAACATTGACTAAGGTAGAAAGTTCTTGTACGCAACCTTCTCTGCGTGTTATGCTTACAGTATATCGTGTGGTCTGCGTAGGGCTTGCGATGGGATTGGCGATATTAGGATTGCTCAAGCCTGTGGCAGGACTCCATCGGTAAGAAATTCCTCCCGTGGCGATTAATTGGAGGGTTTCGTTGTTACATAGCGTTGTATCTCTGTTTACAGAAGGCGTAATGTCAGGAATAATAGACACGGAAATCATTTGAGAAAAACGATTAGAGCAGGCTCCTCTCTGTGCGGTCAAAGAAATTTGATAATTACCACTTTGTTGATACCTTATTGGGGGAGGGTTTTGCCCTGTAAAAGTTTGTCCATTTCCAAAATCCCAAACGAAATTAGTAGCATCTGTACTTGTATTCGTTAGTCTAATCGTAGGAGAAGGAGCGCAGATGTCTTCTGTTCTGACAGAAAAATTGGCGATGGGGTTTGCTACACTTACAATAACAGAAGTATCTCTACGACAATTGTCGCGATTAATAATAGTTACAGTATATCTTGTCGTTTGTATAGGCTGGGCAATAGGATTGGGAATGTTGGGGTTACTCAGACCTGTGGCTGGCTGCCAAAGATAAGAGTTCCCTCCCGTCGCATTCAATTGTAGGCTTTGTCCTCTACATATTATGGTATCTCTGGTGAGTGTTATCGGGGGGAGGTCAGCCTGAACCACTATGGATAAATCTTGCGTAGCAATATTGGTGCAATTCCCTGTTTTGGCTGTCAAAGAGATGCGATAATTCCCTGTACGTGTATATTTGAAAGGGGGTGGGGTTCTACCCAAAAAAGCCCTTCCATCACCCAAATCCCAAATATACTCGGAGGCAGTTGGGCTTGTATTGTTTAGTCTAACCGTAGGGGAGTTATCGCAAAGATTATCTAATGTAAAATTAAAACTTGCCAAAGGATTTACAATGGTAATAAGGATAGATGTATCTCTGGAGCAACCTTCGGCATTCGCCACTGTTACTGTATAACGTGTAGTTTGATTAGGTCGTGCCACTGGCGTAGCAATGTTGGGGTTGTCTAAACCTTCTGCGGGACTCCAACGATAAATAGTTCCGCCTGTGGCTCTTAGTTGCAAAGCTCCTCCTCTACATATTATTGTATCTCTATTTACTGTGGGATTTGTAACTGCAAATACAGTAATGGTATCATAAGCAAACAAAGTCGCACAAGTCAATCTACTGCTCACTCTTTGCCTAACGACATACCTTCCTGGTTGTGTAAAGGTATAAATAGGCTCACTTGTTTGAGTAACCAAAAGACCATTACCAATATTCCATTCTATTTCCTGAGCGTTTGCGCTTTGGTTTTGGAAACGAATACGCAAGGGAGCGCAACCTCTCCGTCTTTCTGCGCCCGTAGAGGCATCCAAAGGTCGTAAGCCTGCTCTCAAAATCTCAATATCTATCTTAAATGCCGCATTATTACATCCTTCTGTATCTGAGGCTGTGGGAGCGGCATTATTTACTCGCGACCATACACCAGGGGTAGTAAAAAATCGGTTAGAGCGACATACACAAGCGGCATGATATACTACTCCTTTCTTGTCGAAACGGCACGTTCCTCCATCTATGTGGTCGCCTTCTCCACCAACTCCACCAAAAAATGTCCCATACAATAGAGATTTGGCATCTTTTTCTAAAAGCATTAAGTGAAAATCTAATCCATCGGTAGTAGTCCTAATCGCATCTGCGGTAACAGGCAAACCAACAGAAGAACTATTGGCAGGATAGCCTTGTTGCAAATTTCCTCCCCAGCCTGCGACATACAAGTTCCCACACTGATTGACCAAAAAGGCAGTCAAAGACAAATCAGGAGAGCCGCGCCTTGCTCCTATAACCGTTGACCAGAAAGAGGTGCTAAGCGTAGGATTGAGTTTTTGGATAAATTGACCGCTATTGGGATTGTTATAAACTCCTTGACTAATAGGATATTGTCCACGGGTATTGCCAAGAATATAGACATTATCTTCTGTATCCAAATCTAAAAATAAGGCTTGGTCGTATTCTGATGTTCCTAAGTAAGAACCATCTAAAAAAGTACCGTTGGTTGTATATCGCACTACAAAACCATCAGAAGTGCCGCCCTGATAAGTCGGACGAAAGGCAGTCGCAGATGTGCGAATATTATTGCTGGTAGTACTTCCACAAACTAAAATTTCATTCTTTTTATTGATTTTTACTGAATATCCTACATCAAGCCCACTGCCACCCCAATAGGTACTCCAAAGTAAATTGTTTAATCCTTGACTAATTTTGATAAATACAGCATCTTGCAAACCTAATAAGTTGGTTTGTGTTGCCGTCTGCAAGGGGAAATTAGTTGAACGTGTAGTAGAGGCAATATAAACGTTATTTAGATTATCTACATTGACCTCACCTCTTAGCTCGTCCCCGTAGTTATGCACAAAGGTAGAACCAAAGATATTTAAACCGTCATTTCCTGAGCCACCGAGATAGGTAGATGCCAAAAGTGCATTCCCAGATTCAGTAAGGGTACTGACAAATATATCACTGCCATTGTTGTAAGGAATCCCGCCGATTGCCTCAAAACTATTTCGTCCATCTCCTCCGTTGTATGTCCTATCAAAAGCACCAAAACTTGTGGGGAAATTGACAGAACTTGTTGTCCCCATGACGACTAATTGGTTTAACCCATTCACTACCAAACTATGAGGCACTTCTGAAGATGTACCACCTATAAAAGTTGCATAAAGTTGTCGCGTTCCCGTAGGGTTGTATTTGGTAATTCCAACATCTATTAAACCTCCAAAAAATCGCTGAAAAGCACCAACAGTAGTGGGGAAATTTACTCCAAATACAGTCCCTGCGGTGTAGAGATTTCCCAAAGAGTCATACGTTGCTGTATTGCCCCAGTTGTTAGCGGTAGAGCCAGAAAAAGTAGAGAATACCAATTGGGGGTCAATGACCAAAGGCAGATTCGTATTATAATCTCCCAATTCAAAACCTACAATATGATTATCTTTTAAAATAAATTGAGAAGGTATTTCTACTTTTTCTCCATTAATTATCTGATAAGTATATGGTTTTTTCTCCCCAAAAGTATGGACAGACGTTTCTATTTCTAAATAACCGTCATCTCTAATTTGTATTTTATCTGCACCTTCATATTGCAATTGGATTAAATGCGGATTTGCACCAGCCTCTACGACAAACTCATATTTTAATCGCTCACCCTGCGTAAAAAATCTAAAGCTAATGCCCTTATAAATAGATAAATAATTGACTTCTTTGAAGGAACTTACGTTACTTGCCCACTTGTTCTCATCTTCCCCAATAAAATAATTACGCATAGCCCCTGTTTGCCCTTTGCCATTGATAAAAGGTTGTGGATTAGCATTTAGGAAGGTTACTGATACCCCGTGTCCCCTGATATTATACTTAGATTCGTTAGGCTGTTGCTTATCCTCAACTCTTGCTTTTATACTATTATGCTCTTCTTTTTTCTTAGGGTGTCTGAGTTCTCCAATAGCTTCTCCGTCATAGAAGCCATAGTGTAGTCCATTTTTCTTTAAAAATAAAAAACCGTTAGGTATTTCTGCTCGGAAAATGACCTCTTTCTCCCATTGATTTTTATTCTCCGTAAACTGGAATAAAGGAGAGGTTTCTGTCTGTGGCGATTTGATGTCCACCTGAGCAAATGAGCAAAGGGAAACGGCTAATAATACACAAATCAAATAAACTCGCATGAGATTGGAAGAATAATAATGTTTGATAAATAAGATATAAGTTGGGTTCAAAAACTCTATAAACAAAGATACGAAAAGAAATTCAGATTGGGTTGCAAAAGGTAAAGAAAAACCAATAGATGTACTAAGACAAATAAAAAAAGCAGATTAGACAACCTAATCTGCTTTTTTTATGATAAAAGGGAAAATCTATTCTTCTATAAGTTTGACTTCTCCTGCACCTGCGTCCTGCATCTCCTCTTCTTGTAACTCTGTCAAAGCCCCTGGCAATCCTTCCATTTCGGCTCGTGCCGCGTGCATGTATTTATTACTTTTTTGAGCTATTTTGAAGTTTTCTATGGCAAAATAATTTTGAGAAGCAGGGTCTCCTTCTGGCGATTTTGCCGCATCTTTCATAATAATCCCCAAGGCAAATGCAAAACGGGCTTTGAGGTCAGTAGGAAGATCTTCAGACTCTGTAACGTTCTGCAAATCAGAAGCCGCATCATTAAACTTACCTACTTTATAGAGAGCAATTGCTTTCCAAAGCACTACTTGCAGGTTTGTTGGGAAAAACTTCAAACATTCATTGGCAGAAAGTGCCGCACCATCAAAATTATAAGTTTCAAATTGTAATTTACACAAACGGCAATAAACACTTGCTCTTCTCTTTTCATCTTTATTAATCTTCACTGAATCTTCTAATAGTTTAATGCCTCTTTGCTTACCTTTTACCGACTCCTTCATCGTGGTTATTTTTACCTCTAAGTCTTTGGGTTCTCTGTACTTAGGGTCCATCTGTAAGGCTCTGGTAACGGCTTCTTGTGCTTTATCATAATTAAAAATATCAAAATAAGCAACAGCTATATCGTACTGATAGCTTGGCAATAACAAAGCAACGCGCTTTTTGAATTTGCCAAAATCTGCTTGCTTCAAAAATACAAGAGAACTGTCAAATTTCCCTTTTTTATTATAAGAATACCCTATTTCATAATTAAATCTGTCTAAATCTCGTGGCGGTTTAATAGTTGCCATCTGCCCTGCCTCATTGCGTGCTTTGTACTTTGCAAAGTTTTTCAACATAAATTTTGCTTTAGTAATCGCCGAGTCATAGCGTCCCAATTTGTTCAGATTTCTAATTTCCATATACATAATATCTCCATTAGAAGGGTCTAATTTTTTGGCTTGCTCCACCA
The DNA here is from genome assembly GCA_025455345.1 of Thermoflexibacter sp. Lineage (GTDB taxonomy): Bacteria > Bacteroidota > Bacteroidia > Cytophagales > Thermoflexibacteraceae > Thermoflexibacter. The sequence goes on from JALOMS010000002.1 coordinate 28,278, forward strand.
AGGAAGGAATAGAATCAAATTTTTGGGTAACATTCATTAAGGTAATGACTCTATTGAGCGTTTCTAACTTAGTTTTAGAATCAGTATCAAACTGTGCCGCTCTTTTATAATAAGAAGCCGCCGTAGCAAAATCTTTTTTTGCCTTTTCATAGCTCACAGCTAACATTTTGAGCGCATCTACATAATCATTTTTCCTACCAACTGCTCCTTCAAAGGCTTTGATAGCATTATCAATATCCCCTAACGCCCTATGACACAGCCCCATATCATAAAAATATCTTGCCGCCTTCTCTCCCTTCTCTAACTTGATAGCTTCTTGGTACAATTGAATAGCAATATCATATTTTTTTGCTTTACGCGCTCTATCTGCTTCCAAATACTTATCCAAACCATCTTGGGCAAATGTACTACTCAATGATAGAATCGTAATAACCAACACTAAATATATCCTTATAATTTTCATATAGTAAAAGATTTATTAAAATGCTTATTAAAATCAAATTCAGTTATAATAAAATAATTTTTTAACACACCATAGCAAAAAGCATACTTAAATTCTATAAAATGAACGAGATAATTATATAATTTATTTGTAATCAAATAGATACAAATGAAAAATTAACAAATTTTAGTCAAATCCTTTTTAGATTGTTCAAATATCGTATAAAATTAGTACAAATCTTTCTTAATTTTTCACAAAATTAGTAATGAGAATAGTATTTTTCATTAAAATCCAATGAATAAAACAATCCAGACATTATCTTCATAGATTATAGAAGGAAATTTTGCTAACTTATTTGAAATTATCACTTTGTTGTCTAAATTGCGCCAAAATTATAGCTGTGTTATAGAATTTTAGTGAATATTTTTTTGATTATTAGGAACTTAATCGAATTTTAAGCGGATAAACATTCAAAAATGAAAACATATACAAATAGATTCTTACTTTCATTTTTCTTACTTTTTTTGATTTTAGGTATATCTGTGCCTCCAGCGAACGCAAGGGAAGGTGGTAATGAAGGGGAAAAGTTTAATCCCAAAGATATGATTATGCACCACGTCATGGATAGCTATGAATGGCACTTATTGGATTATAAAGATGCTAATGGAGAAGAACATCCTGTAAGCATCCCACTCCCTGTTATATTATTTACAGATGGTAGCTTAGATGTTTTTATGTCAAGTTCTTTTCATCATGGGAAAGAACAAGTCATCAAAGGAAGCAATGTCTATCGCATGGACGAGCATGGTCATATCAAAGAAGCCAATGGGAAGAAAATAATAGACATCTCAATTACTAAGAATGTGGCTTCTATGTTTATCGGTGCGCTTATAATAATTTGGTTATTTACTTCATTAGCAAAGGCATACGTCAAACAAGCAGGCAAAGCTCCCAAGGGGACGCAAAACTTCTTTGAGATGATTATAGTTTTTATTCGCGATGAGGTAGTCATTCCCAATCTTGGAGAAAAGCACTATAAAAAATACCTTCCTTACCTACTTACTTTATTTTTCTTTATTTGGGTAAATAATATGCTGGGCTTGATACCTGGAGGTGCGAATACTTCTGGTAATATTGCTTTTACCATGACTTTGGCGGTGATTACCTTCTTAGTTACCAATATTTCAGGAAATAAGGAGTATTGGGGGCATATTTTTTGGACACCGGGTGTACCAAAACTATTGATGATTATCTTAGCTCCTATCGAGTTTATTGGCATTTTCACCAAGCCTTTTGCCTTGATGATTCGTCTTTTTGCCAATATTACAGGTGGACACATTATCATATTGAGTTTAGTTAGTTTTGCGTTTATTTTCAAGAGTATGACCGTAGGTTTTGCGGCTTCGGCAGGAGTAGTAGTGATGATGTTCTTAGAACTTTTTGTTGCCGCTTTGCAATCTTATATCTTTACGCTTTTGACTTCCCTATTCATAGGAATGGCAATTGCCGAACACGAGCATGAACACGAACACGCAGAGCATCATTAAGCGTTTAATTACTAATTCTTAATGACTAATTACTTTAATTTATTCATTATCAATCAAGTATTTATGTTAAGATTAGTAATTCATCATTCGTAATTAGTAATTTAGATTTGTTTTTATAATTCATATTTAATTTTTAAAACTATGTTAGCTAATTTATTATTGGAAATCGGTGGTAGCATGAGTACACTTGGCGCAGGTATTGGCGCAGGTTTGGCGGTAATCGGTGCAGGTGTAGGCATTAGCGGTGTGGGTGGTCGCGCGATGGAAGCTATGGCTCGTCAGCCAGAAATCTTTGGCAAGTTGCAAACTGCAATGATTATTGCGGCGGCTTTGGTCGAAGGTGCGGCTCTTTTCGCTATCGTTGTTTGCTTGCTTATCGCAGGTAATCCAAACGCATAACTCTAACTACGCATAACTCTAACTACAGGACATTCAGGCGGATTGCGCCTGATAGTCCTGTTTGTTTGTTATAAATAAGCTAATAATTTATTAATGAGCGATTTAGTATTTGTACTTTACAATTAACAATTCATAATATAGTAATTTGTAATTATCCATTAGTAATTCATAATTATTCATTAGTAATTACATATAAGACATTTATAATTCATAACTTATAACTCATAACAGAATAAAATGGATTTAGTAACACCGGGCGTAGGTCTAATATTTTGGACAGCATTGACATTTATCATTGTTTTGTTGATTCTTCGTAGATTTGCTTGGAAGCCAATCTTAGGTGCTTTAGATGAAAGAGAAAAGAGTATCGCAGAATCTTTGGAGGCGGCAGAAAAAGCAAAACAAGAAATGGCAACACTCAATTTAGAAAACCAAAAACTCTTACAAGAAGCCAAGTCTGAAAGGGAGAAAATTTTGAGAGATGCCAAAACGGTAGCCGAGAGATTGGTTAATGAAGCCAAAGAAAGAGCGATAGAAGAAAGTAATCGAATCATCGCTTCGGCTCAGGAAGCTATACGCAATGAGAAACAAGCCGCAATGACTGAAGTAAGAAATCAAGTGGCTCATTTGTCTTTGACCATTGCTGAAAAATTGCTTAGAAATGAGTTGAGTAATAAATCTACTCAAATAGATTTAGCAAAATCTTTTATGAACGAAATTAAAGAAAACTAAAATGTCAGAAATCAGAGTAGCTACGAGATATGCAAAATCCTTAATCGAACTTGCTGAAGAAAAAGGAGTTTTGGAGTCTATAAATAATGATATGCTATTATTTACGAATACCTGTGATAAAGCAAGAGACCTCAAGCTCATGTTGAGAAATCCTATTATTAACAGGGATGCAAAATTGAAATCGCTGAATCGCATTTTTGCAAATCATTTCAATCAAATAACACTTGCTTTTTTTGACATCTTAGTGAAAAAGCACAGAGAATCCATCTTAGACGTAATTGCCAAAGAGTTTCATAGACAGTACAATGAAAAAATGCATATAGAAAATGCGGTGATTACAACTCCTTTTGTATTGACAGATGAGCTTAGAAACAGTTTTATGGCAGCAGTAGAGGAACTTTCTGGTAGAAAAGTAGAACTTAAGGAGAAAATAAATCCAGAATTGATAGGTGGGTTTGTATTACAAATCAATGATAAACAGATAGATACTTCCATTAGTAGTCGTTTGAAAGAGCTAAGAGTCAAGTTCTCCGAAAATCCATATATCAGAGAGTTCTAAGATTCAAATTACTCATTGTATAATTACTAATTTTTATAATTACGTTTGTATTTTATTTATAATTGGTATTATATAATTGGTATTGATAAATGTAATTAATCATTGGTAATTAGTAATTTAATTAGTCATTAAAATATATAAATAACATGGTGCAAATTAGACCTGATGAGGTTTCTGCTATATTGAGAGAGCAGTTATCTAACTTCAAAACTGAAACTGAATTAGAAGAAGTTGGTACAGTTTTGCAAGTTGGTGATGGGGTAGCTCGTATTTATGGACTTACCAAAGTACAGTCTGGTGAGTTGATAGAGTTTGCAAACGGTTTGAGAGGATTGGTATTGAACTTGGAAGAGGACAATGTAGGTGCGGTTATTTTTGGAGATTCCAGTGGTATTAAAGAAGGAGATACCGTCAAAAGAACACGCACGATTGCTTCTGTAAAAGTAGGCGAAGGTATGTTGGGACGTGTAGTAGATACACTTGGTAATCCCATAGATGGCAAAGGACCTATTCAAGGAGAGTTATTTGAAATGCCTTTGGAAAGAAAAGCTCCCGGAGTTATCTACCGACAACCTGTAAATGAGCCTTTACAAACAGGTATCAAGGCGATTGATGCGATGATTCCGATAGGAAGAGGGCAACGCGAGTTGATTATCGGCGACCGTCAGACAGGAAAAACCGCAGTAGCTATCGATACGATTATTAACCAAAAAGAATTTTATGAAGCAGGCAAACCTGTTTTTTGTATCTATGTAGCGATTGGGCAGAAAGCCTCTACAATAGCTGGTATTTTGAATACTTTGGAGAGAGCTGGCGCAATGACTTATACGATTATCGTGGCTGCTGCCGCTTCTGACCCTGCGCCTATGCAGTTCTACGCTCCATTTACGGGTGCGGCGATTGGCGAATATTTTAGAGATACAGGCAGACCTGCTTTGGCAATTTATGATGACCTTTCTAAGCAAGCTGTGGCATATAGAGAAGTATCTTTGCTTTTGAGAAGACCTCCTGGACGTGAGGCATACCCTGGAGACGTATTCTATTTGCACTCTCGCTTACTGGAACGTGCCGCAAAAATCAATAACTTTGACGAGGTAGCACAACAGATGAATGACCTTCCTCCTTCTTTGAAACACAAAGTAAAAGGTGGTGGTTCTTTGACTGCCTTACCAATTATTGAAACACAAGCAGGGGACGTTTCTGCCTATATTCCTACTAACGTAATCTCTATTACAGATGGTCAGATATTCTTAGAATCTAACTTGTTTAACTCTGGTATTCGTCCCGCGATTAACGTAGGTATCTCTGTATCAAGAGTAGGTGGTTCTGCACAGATTAAATCTATGAAGAAAGTAGCTGGTACACTAAAACTTGACCAAGCACAGTTCCGCGAATTGGAAGCATTTGCAAAGTTCGGTTCTGACCTTGATGCCGCAACAAAATTGACGATTGACAGGGGTAGGAAAAACCAAGAAATCTTAAAACAAGCACAATACTCTCCTGTAGCCGTAGAGAAACAAGTAGCGATTATTTATGCTTCTACGAATGGATTGTTGGACGCTATACCTGTAAATAAAGTAAAGGATTTTGAAGTAGAGTTTTCTATAAGATTAGATGATGTAGTTTACAGCGATGCGCTTAACAAACTCAAAAATGGAGTATTAGATGATAGTGTAACAAGCGCATTAAAGTCTTTGGCTTCAGAATTGACTAAAAACTATGCAAAATAGTTTAATCACTGTTTGATAGATATATTAGAAAAGACAATCGCAAAGTGCCAAACTTGACAAGGTTTGGTACTTTTATTTTTGTTTTAAATGAATGATTGTTAGTAAATTAATACACCATCATTTGCTGACATAAATTTCCAAATTCCATTTGTTCCCGTAGCCCAAGTGTTTAGATTAAAAGAGCCTGCCGTCTTCATCGTAGGACTCGCCTGCAACTCATAAACCCGTACAGCTTGTTGCCCAACATCCCAGGTAAGAGGCTTTTTTGACACACAAACTTCTGGTATGGAGTGATTATAACGTTGAAAAAAGAATGCTTTGTTCAATCCTACTACTTTGGCTATCCCGTCTGCGTCAATCAATACTGCCGTTTTTTCATCTACCCCAATCCCCTTAATATCTAATGTCCAATCTTTGACTATTCTTGCCATAAACCCCAATAACCTTCCTTGTCTATTTCTTTGGGAAAAATGTTGGTCTGTAATTGTATTGGTCAATAATGGACTATTTACAAAATCATCTTTACCTATTGTAACTCCTTGATGATATGGGTCGCTTAGTACTTCAGAAGAGGTTACAGAGCCATTGAGTGCGGAGAAGTAAAGTTTACCTAATATGGCACAGCCTGCACTCGTTCCTCCCACAGGTACTTTTTTAGTATTTATCAAATAATTAATAGCGTCTTCTACGGGTGTATCTCTCCAATTATTCACATAGTCCGCTTGGTCGCCACCAGCGATGAACAAAGCTTCTGCATTCCTAATTTTATTGATAACTTCTGAATTTTGAGCAATTGTACGAGAGGTAATCATAATAGTTTCGCAAGAATTTACTCCGCCCAACTCAGAAAATATATATGGATTGTAACCATCTGCGCCTGTAACTCTTATGACTACAAAATCTCCACCACCTGACTTTTGTATCATCCAACGCAAAGCCTCATCTACATCTGTACTGCCACCCATTAGAACAATACCACCCGAAGTAGCTGTCTGTACATCTGTAGCACTACCAATAAGATATGAGGTATAATCCTTCTTAGCCACGTCAGTACGGCTATCAGATACTTCTGTGGGCATATTTCCACTTATTCCTCCTTTTCTACACGCATAAAATGAGATACTTAGCAATAAAAGTAATAATGATAAAATACGTAAATGGTTGTTTGACATAATGATACTTTATTTTGTCAATTTTAAAATGAATTCGTGCAATAAGTGATTCAACTTTTCTAAGTTCCCCTGCGGGGAAAGACTTGCTGTAAATGTGTATTTTGGCTCCCTTCTCCTTCGGGGAAGGGCTGGGGTTGGGGCGGTTATTTTTGCTCACTTACTTAAGTGATTCAACTTTTCTAAGCGTTCTTTATTTAGCCTCGTAGAGGCGAAAGTTTTGTAAAAAACAAGTATTATTCTATCACAAAGTCACGTATGGACGAAACGGACATCTTGTTAGTTAGCAAGTTACGCCTCCATGAGTTACGCCTCCATGAGGCTTTACATATAAGCATTATCTGTTAGTTTTACAAAACGCAAGTTCCTAACGGAACTGCATACAAAAACGTTTACTTTTGTTGAATTACGTAGAATATTCTTATAAATAACAAGAGTTTTATGCCTAATTATCAATCTTTTACCTAATTAGATAAGGTTACAATACTTCTTCTAATAAAGACCTAAACGCATAATATCGCCCACTAAATTTTTTTTCTACTTCTTCTCTTAAGGCTTTTGCGTACTTTGCCTCATATTCTTGGAATTTTTCCAAACTTTCACAAAAATATTGTACTGCGTAGTTTGTACCTGTATTATCTTCTACGCTTGTTAAGAGTCTGAAGAAACGATAATGAGAAAATATGCCTGTTCGCATTACATCAGGAATATGCACCTCTTTCATCCATTTTACCCAACTTTCGTGGGATTCATCTTCTATATTGATAGTTACATTGTATAAAATCATATTATTATTATTTTGTATATTGTGTTTAGTTCGGTTTATCATGGCTAATAAAAGGCTTTGTGCAAAAGAACTATCCCACCATTATGAGCATACTTTTCTATACGCATAAAGAGTTCTAAAGGAGAGTTGCGTTTGATATCCCAATCATAAGTGTCTATTGACCAGTTGATTATTTTGTAGCCTCTTACTCCAAGCTCTATAATCTGCTCATCAGAAATCATACCATACGGCGGACGGAAAAGCAAGGGTTTTATCCCAAGTTCTTGTACAAATACGTCTTCTGATAGCTTCAAATCTTCCATCATCTGTTCGGTAGTGATTTGTGTAAGTTTGTCATGAGCAAATGAATGATTCCCTATCAAATGTCCAGCATTTTGAATAGCCAAAGCATTATGTTTATACGTTTTGATTCGATTCCCAATGAGAAAAAAAGTTGCTTTGATTTTGTACTTTTCCAATATTCTTAATACTTGGGGGCAATACCAATCATCTGGGCTATCGTCAAATGTAAGTGCTATTTGTTTGATAGTTTTACGTTTTTTGATAGGTTGTTCTAAAAAATAAACTTCAGAAAAAGCTTTTGCCTGTCTTTCCACTTCACTTTTAAAGATTTTTTCTGAGATGCTTTCTGCCTGATTTTTCAGATAGCTTTTATCTAATAGCCAATTAGGGAAATCTTCAGACGAGATAGAAAAAGCAGGCGTATATTGATAGCTATTTGTGTCAATGAATGGCTTGATAATAAGCAACATGACATAAAATATCGTAAATAAAATAGCTACTCCTACGCCTCGTCTGATAAACCGATTTCGCATATAAAATATTATTTTTTGATTGCCCTAATCAAGTTATTTTCTTTTGTTCCCCAGTGATACCCTAAATCAAAAGGCAAAGAGGTTACTTTGCCAAGGGCATGAAGGCTATCATAAAACCCTTTCAAATCTTTCTGTCCCATATTTTTGAAATCGCGTATAGGCTTGTCGTATATCCCATATACCGTCAAATCCCACTGAGAACGATTAAAAAATCTAAAAGGCATGCCAGTATCATCTTGTAAAATAAAACGACTTTTCTCTAAGACAATAGGTCGCAAATCTGTAAAATAGGGGAAGTGGAGTAGATAAGAGGCTGATTTGAAGTAGCTATTGCTTATGGGTAAGTTTGCTAAAAATTTCGCAAAATTGGGATTCTGCTTCAGTCCACTATTGGAAAGGTCTTGGCGAAAATAATAAACGGTCTTGGTGCGATTATCTTTGGGTGCAAAGAAACTCACTTTTACACCTTTGAGCTTTACATCTACGGTGTCTATGACTGTACTTATGATTTTCCCATTTTCAGCCAAATTTACCTGCTCTATATTGGTGATAGTATGACCTGTACGTACAATAAAAAGGCAAAGTACGGGCAATATGCCTTCTGTACGCCCTCTTTGGAAGTCTTTGGACATTTTGCGCGTGAGGAAATAACTCTTGTCCAATAAGTCATCAATGGATTCCAACACAGAAATGAAATAATTGTCTATCATTTTTGCATTGAAAGTGCTAAGGTCGGGAAAAGGCATCACTGTTTCTAAACCAATCAAAGTATAGCTATCTGCTTGAGGGAAAAGATTGTAAGCATTGACAAAATCAGGACCCGAAAATGGATAGAATAAGGGAGTGTGGTCTTGGTTGGCTACGACTAATTCTTGATTAGCCCATGCACGCATTTTAGCAAAGCGGTCAGAGTCGACTTTGGCCCATGATTTTTCCATATTTCCCATGAATGTCTTGTAGTTATCCGTTTGTGTGTAAATGGCTAACTCACTTCCACTTTCTAAAGGCAAACCAGCCACCAAGCGAGCAAAATCATTGAATTTGGGATTGATAATCTTGGGTACGTTAGGAGTAGTAAGGGCTTGGTTATCAGAAGAAGTTATAGGAATATCAAATCTTTCAGATTTGGCAGTATCTTTTTGTAAATGAGTGGATTGATTTTGGGAACTGTCTTGCCCACAACCTTGTATTAGCAAAACAATTAATAAAAACAAGATAGGGAATCTCATATTTGTCGGTAAGTAATTCATTTATAATAATTTGATAAGCAATTACTTAGATTTTAAAGTTTTATAAAATTCCATACAAACGCAATAGTTTTTATTAACCTTGAATTACGTTTGTATGGGTAGAGTTTACAAAAAATTTATTCTTCTGTATTATTTTATGCCAATATCCATTTAAACTTATATTCTAAGTTAGGGGTTTTGATTCTTTCCGCAATTCTATTTAAGCGTTCTGGGAGTTTAATCAAGTATTCTCTTGCTTTCTCTCCAGAGTCTTTCAATCCTGAAATATTTTCTATATTCCACGCCTTGATTAGGCTTTTGAGAATATCTGCATAGTCTATTGCTGTATAGACTCCTAAGCGTTGGGCGGCATCTGTAAAATGTCCAAAAGTCTTACCTACTTCCAGACCTACCTCGCGCAAGAAATGGGCGGGCATGACGATTTTCTTTTTCATCATGTCCTCAAAAGCAAGCATCATTTCGTTAGGGTCAAGCTCGAATATCTTCTCTACAAAGTGCATGTACGCCTTGGCGTGTCGCGCTTCGTCTCCTGCCACAAACCCACAAATTTTACTCAAGGCGGCATCTCCTTCTTTTCTTGCAATCGTGCCTACTCTTCGGTGTGAGATATTAGTGGCTAATTCTTGGAAACTTGTATAAACAAAGTTACGATACGGGTCATCACCTGTTTGTATATTAAAGCCATCAGCAATTAAGTATTGGGTAGAGATTTCCATTTCTCTCATATCTACCCTTCCTGTCAGATATAAATACCTGTTCAGTACATCACCATGTCTATTTTCTTCGGCTGTCCAATTACGCACCCACTTCTTCCAACCACTCTCTTCGCTTGCTTCTTTGATACCATCTACGGCAAACAACCAAGATTCATACGTAGGCAAGGCTTCTTCAGTAATCGTATCACCAATCAATACAGCTATCAAATCATAAGAGAGAGCCTTTGCTCTTTCTTGTAACCCTTTGATTTCATCAAAGAAATTGTCCAAACTTGCATTGGGTAAGAAATCAGTAGGTTGCCAGTATTCTTCTATGGGTTTTAGGAAGTCATAAATCGCTCCTGAGACATAGCCCTCAAGGTGTTTCATTACTTCTGAGCGTGTTAAGTCTGAAAAATTCATTGCTTTTTCCAAACAAACTATTTTATCTTAAATATTTGAATCTCTATTTTTTTTGCATCGTTATAAGGAATAGATAATGATTAGACACGCAGACATGAGCAGTGCTAATATGAGATGGTCTGATACTGGATTTTTTAATAATATCTTATTGCTCATTTATCGCCCTTGACTATTTTCATGTATTTTTTGTATTTACTTTCAATAGATTTTTGCAATTCATATAATAAAACGTTGAGATTATACGTAATTCTTTTAGAACTAAATGCTGTAAGAAAAATGAAAAAAATAGCTGTTTTTATTCATATTTTTATGATTTTATCCCTTTTGCTATCTGTATCTCCTATGGCAATGGCACAGACCAAAGCGCAAGAAGGTACTTATGCCTTGTATATCAAACTGGGGAATCTACTCCGAAGAGGGTCTCAAGATGAGTTAGGAGAATATTTTATCAGAAAAGGACTTTCCGTAGTCAAAGACAGAGACCGTTATTGGGAAGCGGCGGCTTATGAGGGCTTAGGTCTAATCTATAGAAGTAGAGGAGATGAGGAAACTGCCAATAAATACTTTTTAGATGCTTTGGGCTTGTACGGTATGGAAAAAATCACGGTTTGTGAAAAAGCCATGCACGCATTGATAGATAGCTCTGCCTCTAATAAAGAAGTGTTTAAGAATTTCAATGACTATAAGCCAAGCAATGTAAGAGAGGCTTTTATCAATATTAGAGTAGCCAATGCCCTGATAGAAGCCAAACAGTATGAAGTAGCACAAAAGTTACTTTTAGAATCGCTAAGTATGGTCAAAGACGCAAATATGTATTGGGAGGCTTCTGCATACGAGTATCTG
>JALOMS010000142.1 GCA_025455345.1 Thermoflexibacter sp.
AAGATGCTTCATGAAGGTCCTGAAGTGCCTAATTTTGGTAAAAGAGGAACGGGTGCGGCTATTCAGAATGGCATGGTACTCGCCATAGAGCCTATGATTAATCTGGGAAAAAAAGATGTAAAACAATTGGCAGACGGCTGGACGATAGTAGCCGCAGACGGCAAACCTTCCGCTCACTTCGAGCATGACATTGCTGTCGTAAATGGCAAACCTGTTATTCTTTCTACTTTTGATTATGTAGAAGAGGCTTTGGCAAAAAATAAAAATGTAATGGCAGTTTGAGCAAGAAAAAAATAGCGTTTATTTTTCAATATTAATTTAGTGTTATATTTTTGTTAAATATTTTGCATTGATTATGCTAAATATCTTAAACAAGATTAATTATGCTAAATACAAAAAGCTTTATTTCTGCGTATCAAGCTCATAAGTTTAGTTGCATTTTTTATTTGTGTATTATTACTATTTTTGAATGTAACTTCTTATTATTCACATATCTTACAGGCTATCTTCTGCCGATTTCTAAATGGACATTGAGTACAGCACCTCTTTATACGCTGGCTTCTGCTGTTTTTCTGTCTATCCCTTGTTTCCTAACCTCTAAAAGAATTATTATGCTCTTTGGGGGCTTACTCGCTTGGAATATTTTTATGGTAGCTAATATGTGCTATTATAGAGTTTACGCCAATATTATTCCTCTTTCTTCTTTTGCACAGATTACCCATATTAGGGATATGAAAGATGATATAATTAGTCTGTTGGAGAAGATAGATTTATTATTTGTCATGCCTACGGTTATATTGGGTTTTGTCTATTACTTTTATCTACGCAAGCAACAGATAAGTCCTCCATTCAAATTTAGAAAGCAATTCCTTTTTATTATAATCCTTCCTTTTTTATTGCTAATTTCAGCAGATTTGTTGCGTTATCGCCTTATTTACAAAAGGATAGGAGCAGCATTTGATGGCATCAAATATGAACCCATGATGGGTCTGAAGAAGTATGGTTTCATTATTTTTTATGCTCACCAAGCCTATACACTTTCTACTAAAACCAAGATTTCATCAGAAGAAAGGGCAGAAATCAACCAATGGTTGGACAAGCATCAAAGCTATATACAGAGCGAGCCTATGATACCGTATGACAGTATCAAGACAAATAAGCCTAATATACTGATTATCATTGTAGAGTCTTTGGAATCTTGGGTAATAAATACTAAAATCAATGACAAAGAAATCACCCCCACTATCAATTCCCTATTGGCAACCTATTCGCATTTGTATGCACCTTATGTAGTTCCTCAAACCAAATCAGGACGCTCAAGTGATGCCCAATTAATGATACATATAGGTTTATTGCCTATATTTAACAATTCTGTATTTATGCAATACAGTGATAATCAGTATTTTTCTATTCCTAAAGCATTACAAGAAAGAAAGTATTATTCCTGCACCATGATGGGAAATCAGGCTTCGTTTTGGAATCAGCTTGCGATGAATAAAGCAATGTATTTTGATAAACTTATATCTATACAAGATTATGAAGTAGATGATTATATAGGCTTTGGGCTGAGTGATGAGAGCTTTTTTAGGCAGTCTGTAGAGAAAGTTACAAACATAAAAAAGCCTTTTTTTATACAAATGATTACCCTGACTTCTCATAGTCCTTTTAATCATATTGCTCAAGAAAAACTACAAATACAACTCCCTCAAAACTATAACAAAGAATTGGTAAATTACTTAAGTTCAATCCATTATGTAGATTATCATTTAGGTAAATTTGTAGAGCAACTCAAAAAAACAGGGCTTTTGGACAGTACCTTATTGATGATTACAGGCGACCACGAGGCTTTTATAAATAGAAAAAAACGAATCGAACTATCTCAAGATAAAAACTTCAAACACCTCATTTCGTCTCAAGGATTTGTGCCTTTTATACTTATTAATACCCCTACTACGGTTGATTATAAGAAGTTTATGGGACAGATAGACATCTACCCAACTTTGTTAGATGTACTTGATATAAGACATTATGAATGGAAAGGCTTAGGTTATAGCATATTTTCAAAAGGAAAAAAAGAGATAGCGATTAATGCAATAAAAGAAATCGTTGGAGATACAATAGGCATAAATAACGAAGAACGCCTGCATTATATTCAGGCGTGGAAGGTTTCTGATTTAATCATTAAAAGTGATTTTTTCCGTAAAGAAAATCTTGACAAGTAAATCTGCTTAGTAGCTAATCACTTTCTTAGTGCAAAAAATTCTATATCAACAGGTTATACGATTAATTGGTAAAAATTTTAGAGATAAACGTTTAATTTGTAAGACTTCTTGCCAAACTACAAAACAATCTCCAACACCTCTCGCAAATCTGCTATCAGGTGCGTATGTGGCTCTTTTTCAAGGTCTTCCTTGCTAAATGCGCCTGTGGTTACGCCTATCACATATTTGCAGTGGGCGGCAGTGCCTTCCTGCAAGTCAGAGGAAGTGTCACCAATTTTTGCAACTTCTTGGCTATCAATAATTCCACACAATTCCATTGCCTTAAAAATCAAATCGGGGTGCGGTCTTCCATTGGTTACTTCATCACTCGTTACGGAAAAATCTATCAAATCGCCCTTGTCCCAGCCCAATTTTTCAAGAATCGCATTGGTGATTTCTCTGGAAAAGCCTGTGTCCAATACTACTTTTATTCCTTTGTCTTTCAATGCTTTAAATACTGCCGAAGCATGAGGTTTTTCCTCTACTTTGCCAGAAGTTTGGTAGAAAAGCAACATTTCTTTCACAAAATCGGCATGAATAGTTTGTATAAATTCTTCATCTTCTGCAAAATCTTTCAAAGTTGGTCTTTGCTCTAACAAGTATTTGATTGCCAAAGGCTTAGGAATACCCATGTAAGGATTGATTTCCTCAATAGTATAGTGAAAGCCAGCATATAGCAGGGCTTTTTGGAGTGCTTCGTGTACGTTGTTGGAATCTTTGACGGTAGTCCCTGCGATGTCAAAAACGGCTAATTTGATACTCATGTTTTAGTTTTTTATTGTAAAATAAGTGAGTTTTTATATTTCCAATTGTAATAATAAATCGTTGATAAACAAAAAATTATACCTACGAAAGTAAGCGTATAACTGCTATTGATAATGAACTGATACCAGCTTAGTTTTGCCTCAAAAAAGTTTTTATACAGTAACGTTCCTACACTTGCTAAGTAGCCAAAAGAATCCGCCAAGTACATAAAAAAACCTGCATTCCCCACTACCTTGAATGCGGCGATAGTGCGCTCAAAAACAAAACAATTAAAAGGAATATAACACAAGTAAGTCCCTGCTCCTGTGAGGATTACCCAAGTTACCCCAGAAATAAGTCCCTTTTCAAAAGCAAAAGTACTCAATCCAATCATGAGCAATCCAAAAATAATCATGGCTTGGATAGAGAGCAGTGCCTTGAAATTATCCTTGACCAAATAAAGCAAACTCATCATCAAAAGCACTATCAAAGCGATTGGTATAGTGGTAGTTAGATAGATAGACGGCACTTGGGCATAGCCAAGCGCAAGCCAAATATTAGACGCAAAGTTACTTTGCAAATCCCTATATGCGGTGAGGAACATATAATTGATTATCAGCAAACTAAGCCCCAAAGCAAAGAATTGGAAACTTTGCCAACGGCTTTTTGCGTCCATAGGCACTCGCTTTACGCGCAACTTTTCGTCCTCTGCGTTAGGGGGAGGTATTTGGTTGAGCAGAAAAACGGAAATGAAAAGCGGTACGCCAAAAATCAACCCAACTACGTAGGGCATAACAAACTCTGAAACACCATTTTGCAATAAAGTTTGGGCAAGAGATTTGGAAATATTGTTGGCGATGATGAAACTCAAAGAAAGGATTGCGCCTAAGATTTCTGTGGTTTTTCTGCCCTCTAAGTAGCTGAAAACCAGCCCCCAAATCATTCCCAAAGGCAAACCATTCAAGAAAAGACACGCAATATTATAGGGCGCAGGGATAAAGGCAAAACCCACCAATGCCAATTCTGAAAAACCAATCAAAGACAGGATAGCCCACATACGATTATTTGCCTTCATTTCTGATATTATCTTGATTCCCAAAAATTTAGAAGACATATACCCCAATACTTGGGCAATGATGAGCAGGCTTTTGTAATCTATTCCCAAAAAATCCATATTTTCAAAAATGCCCACAGAAAAAGACTTGCGATAGGCATACATACAAGAATAGGTGCTGAAAGCCGCCAAACTTGCGACCATCACAAAAACATAAGTAGGTGATTTAGAAAGGTATTGTTTGATTAGTTTCAAGATGAGTCAGATTTATAAAAGTCAAAAGTAATACCTTGTTATGAATTGAATTTGAATGGATTAAAGCCTAATAATGAATCTTTCAAAGGCTATAATAAGTTTGTGTTAAATCGCTTTTGGTATGTTTTATTTTCTTAGTAAGAAGTTTAATTTAGTCTTTTCAAAGATTGAAATAGGACTTTTGCTTATCACGTGATAACACGTAATAAGCTGATTTTCAATCTTTCATGTGTTATCACATGAAGGACTAAGCGAAAGTCTTATGAAAGTAAGTCTAAAAGACAAAGTGAATCATGCTAACATCAAAAAAATACAACTTAATCATCATTGGAGGGGGAGCGTTAGGAACTTTTCACGCCTATCATGCCTTGCGGCGAGGTTTATCCGTGCTGTTGATTGAAAAAGACAATACGCCTTCGCAAGCAACTGTTCGCAATTTTGGGCAGGTAGTTCCCTCTGGGCAGGAGGGAAAATGGTGGGAATATGGCAGAAATGGAGTGGAAATTTACAAGGAAATCCAAGCAAAAACCAATATTTCTGTGAGGGAAAACGGAAGTATTTACCTTGCTTCTAATGAAGGAGAGTTGCAGTTAATCAATGAGTTACATGAAATTTATAAAGAAAAAGAATATGCTTCGCATTTGTTGGACAAAGAGGCTTGCTTGGCAAAAGTAGATAGGTTGAGTGAAAAGTATTGTTTGGGAGGCTTGCATTTTCCACAAGAACTGACCGTAGAGCCAAGACAGATGATTCAGAAAGTCATTGATTTTCTGATACATGACAATCAATTAGATTTTTTGCACACTACGCTCGTCAAGCATTGCGACATACATGACGGAAATTGCGAAGTCATAGACAGCAAGGGCAACAAATATATTTCCGAGCGCGTTGTTCTCTGCTCTGGAAGCGAATTTAAAACCCTATTTCCCGATATTTTCGCAAATAGTGGACTGAAATTGTGTAAGTTACAAATGATGAGAACCGTTCCTATGCCCGATGTCAATTTGGAAGGAGCTATTCTTACAGGACTGACAGTTCGCCGCTACGAGGCTTTTCATGCCTGCCCTTCCTACGAAAAAGTTTATGCCGAAAATCCTAAGCCTGAATTGCAGAAATACGGAATCCATATTTTGTTCAAACAGGGCATAGACAAGTCTATTATCATTGGGGATTCGCACGAATATGCAGACGTGAACGCAACGGAATCGCTTGATTTTGGGATTAATACCTATTTGAATGACTTGATTTTGGACGAAGCTAAACAGATTTTAGACCTCCCAACTTGGCAGATGGAAAGCTACTGGGCAGGATATTATGCCTCTCACCCAAAGGGGATTTTTGAGCATACTATCGCCAATAAGATATTCATTACCACAGGGATAGGAGGCAAGGGAATGACTACCAGTGCGGGCTATGCGAAGGCGCACATTGAGGAGATGTATGGATAAAAAACTATCAATTTTAGATGAAGGCAAAAATACCTTTTATGTTTTTTAAGTTTTTTAAGACAATTAGAGCAAAGTTACTTTTCTCTTTTGCTATTATCTTTATTATTACTTGTGTGGTAATAGGTCTAAATTTATGGTTTACAAATAGGGAAGAACGCTTGGGTATAATCGTTGCATTACTGGCAGATACTGACCGAAATATGCATATTTTGAATAAATTAGAAAAAGATTTTTTGAGTGATGAAACCATTAATGTAGATTTTTATCGCAGTGGACATAGTGATTACTTACACCAAAGAACCAAAATCATAGACATCATTAATTCAAGATTAGATAGATTAGCAAAACTCTCTAAAATAGAAAACTTTGATTTACAAGATAATATAAACCTAATTAAGGACAACTTACTCATATATAATCAAACTTTTGGTAAGTTATATGAATTAATACGGCTAAGAGGTTTTAAAGATTATGGGTTAGAAGGGCAAATGCGGGAAAGTATCCATGCGCTTGAGGAATCTCCATACCAGTTCAATATGAGTTTGTTGCTGATGGCGAGAAGACACGAAAAGGATTTTATGTTGCGAAAAGACGAGGAGTATGCAAGTAAGAATATTAGTACCTTAAAAAAATTAGAGGCAGATATAGACGCAAAAGTAACTGATTTGCAAGCAAAAAGAGAAATGAATCAGTTAATTGTCAAGTATAGAGAAACTTTCCTGAAACTAATCAATGTAGAAAAAGAAATAGGCTTTGATAATCAAAGTGGTATTAAAAGAAAATTGAAAAAAATCTCAGATACCCTTTTTAATCAAATAGATACGCTTAATCAACTCGTATTTCAAAAAACGACAGATGTATATGCAAATATCAATTATGCTTTCTTCTCAACGATTGGATTATACATAGTCATATTTTTTATCTTTGCTTTTTTTATTACTCAATCGCTCAGCCTCCCTATCAGTAATTTGTCTGATTCTATCAATGCTGTTATAGACAGTAATTTTGATAAAAATAATCAAGTCATAGAAATACAATCACAAGATGAAATAGGCGGTTTGGCAAAAGATTTCCAATATATGCTGTCCAAAGTGCAAGAAAGCATAGAAGTAATCAAGGCAAAATCTGACAAAATAGAAGAAAAGCAAAAATTATTGATGAAGAGTTTGGAATATGCTAAACAGATTCAAAATGCAATTCTTCCTGATGATGAAGATTTGAATAATTGTTTTGCAGAGTATTTTGCACTTTATTTACCCAAAGATGTTGTTTCAGGTGATTTTTATTGGATTAATCGTCGCAATGACAAACTTTTTGTGGCAATGGTGGATTGTACAGGGCATGGTGTTCCAGGTGCTTTTATGTCAATGATAGGTCATACTTTACTGAATAAGATAGTAACACAAAGCAAGATATACGACCCCGCTATTATTTTGGAAGTATTGCATTTAGAGGTAAAAGAGGCACTAAAACAAGAAAATCATAAAAATGATGACGGTATGGATGTTGCGCTTTGTTTGATAGAAAGTGATGAAAATAATCCTAAATATTGTAAACTTACTTTCGCAGGGGCAAAAAGCAAATTATTTTATACACAACACGGAGAATTGCGAGAACTCAGAGGCACAAAACGTTCAATAGGCGGGGGGCGGAAATCTGAATTAAGACCTTTTGAAAATCAAGAAGTTATTTTAAAAGACAGTGAGATTATTTACTTGTTTACAGATGGACTCATAGACCAGCAGAATGAGGAAGGAGAAAAATATGGTAAATCAAGACTCAAAGATTTTTTGGACGAGATAAATCATTTGCCTCTACAAGAGCAGTACGGAACAATTCTTGTCGAAGTGAATAATTTTGCAAAAAATCAAATACAAAGAGACGATATCACTTTGTTAGGGTTTAGAATATAAATAAGGTAAAACTTATTAAAAAATGGACAGAAAAGAATTTATCATCAAAGCGGGAATGTTTGCGGGCGTGTGTGCTTGCGCGGGTGCGTGTGTACTGCCCAAAGGCGAGCAGATAGAACCTAAAAAAGAGGAGAAAATAGATTTTACCATAGACCTGACCAATAGTAAATTTGCTGATTTACAAAAGATTGGAGGATTCGTTTATGAAAAACTGATTATCATTGTTAGAAAAGGTGATACAGAATTTTTGGCTTTTACCCAATACTGTACTCATGCCTCTGGTGTCATCAAATTCATTGCTCAAAAAAACCATTTTGAGTGTCCTGTGCATTATTCCCAATTTGACTTGGAAGGCAAAGTAATCCAATCCCCTGCTATCAATCCCTTGAAAAAGTATAAAACCGAGCGCAACGGAAATCTATTGAGGATTTTTGAGTGAACTGTTATCAGTCAAACTCTTCATAAAAGCCACCAAATCAGCCTTTTCTTGTTTTGTCAAGTTCAGATTATCAAAAGGTAAGGTCTGGTTCTCCAATTCGATACCAATGCCTGCGCCGCCGCCACGCACATAAAAATCAATGACCTCGTCCAAAGTTCGATATACGCCATTGTGCATATAAGGCGCAGTCAATTCCACGTTGCGGACGGTCGTAGTCTTAAATGCAAAAGTGTGCAAAGGAATTTTTGTCAGGTTAAACTTGCCTTTGTCAGGGTCTATTTGTGCTTTTGCGGTGTCTGCTTTGGCTGGAACGCCTATCACTTCGGTTTCCGTCTTGTCAAAAACAGGAGGAACAGTTCCGTTAAAAAGCGGCATAAAGTGGCAAGTCCCACATTTTGCCTTGCCCATAAAAAGATTGAAACCCTTGATTTCCTGCTCATTAAGTTGCGTTTTATCTCCTCTCATGTATTGGTCAAAGCGCGAATTGAGGCTTTTGAGTGAGCGCAAATAAGTGGCTAAGGCAGTTTTGAACTGCTCGTCTGTGATAGCAGTTTTTGGGAGTTTTATCTCTCCCTCGTGAGGGGGTTGTGGGGAGGTTTTTACAAATGCTTTTTGGAAAAGATTTTGATAATTTTTACCTTGATTCAACTTTGCAACTACTTCTTTTACAGAGCTGTGCATTTCATCTTTCGCACTAAGTACATCGGCGATTTGGTCTTCCATGTACGCCACCCTGCCCTCGTAAAATAGGCTTGCTTGTAACCCAGCATTGAGCAAGGTAGGTGCATTTCTGCTGATAAAGCCCTTGCCGTCAAAGGCTTTGCTTGTGGGCAGACCATCTGAAAAAGCCTTATCTATTTGGTGGCAAGAAGCACAATTTCTTTGGTTGTTTCCTCCCAAAATAGGGTCGTAAAACAAGGTTTTCCCTAAATTAATCACTTCTTGATTATTAGCATATTGCTTGCTATATGTGGGCGCAAAATAGGCTTCATCAAAAGCATTTTCCTCAAAAAGTGTTTGGGCAGAAGGTCTTAAAAAGCGGTTTTCCGCAAATGGTTTAATATTTAATTTATTTTGATAATCAAGGAGTTGGGTAGAAATTGGGTTGGCAAATTTGGTAATAAAATAAGCGCGGTTGAAAGAATCAAAATCATTGAATTTCTTGATATAT
>JALOMS010000143.1 GCA_025455345.1 Thermoflexibacter sp.
CTTGTCCCACATTTTGGTCAGTAGGATTTGCAAGACAGGAGCAACAGGCGAATCTTTGTCTTCAAGAAGGTCGTCTGCTACCACGATAGGTAAGTTCTTGTCTATCTGTAAGTTATATCTTTTCTTTAAATTAGGAGTTTCTGTTAAACCTTTGAAAATGTCTAAAATATCCTTGCGAGAAAGCGGTTCTAAGAATACTTTGGTTCTTGGAATCGCACATTCTTTAAATCGCTCCTCGAACTCTGCTTGGTACTCTTTTCTGTATCCTAAAATCAGTTTGCCTTGGGGAGCAAAGGCAGGGTGATTAAACATTGCTTTTAAGCATTGTGCTAACTCTTCTAATTCATTGTTTATCTGCTTATTAGGTCTGGTGAAAAGTTCTTCTGCTTGGTCTAAAATCACCAATACTGGCTTTTGCAACTGATTTTCTAACGTGTGCCATGCCCGTAACAAAGGTAAGTAAGGGCTTTCGCCTACTTGGGTAAGGAATTTCTGTTCATTGAAAATATGCCTCACCGTAGCGATGGTTGCCCCCTGTCCCTCTCCTTCTGAGAGGGGGGAAATCCCCGTTGTCAGTGTCCCCACTGACGACTTTTGCCTCACCCCCTCGTTTCCAAAGGAGAGGGAAGACATCAACAACTCTTTTTCCAAAGCCTCAATAGTTGCGGAAAGATTTATTTTTTCACTTTCTGCAAGGGAAAGTAATTGGTTTTTAAGATTTTGTAAGATTTGAAGGCGTTTATTTGCCCCCTCTAAATCTCCCCCTTCTGGGGAGACTTTTTCTGCCGTTGTCAGTGTCCCCACTGACAACTTCATATCTACTATTCCCTCCTCCAAAGTCCTTACCAAGCCCAACGCCTGATTTCTCCTTAGATAAATGACATGGTGAGAATTTTCCAAACGTGGATTTATCCCTGCGTCAAAAAGGGAGGACTTGCCTGTGCCTGATTGTCCATAGAGCAAAATGACAGGTGGTGACTGTGTATCTGTAATTTTATTGTATAATTCTCTGACATAGAACGACCTACCGAAGAAAAGTTCGGCGTGTGGTCGCTCGTATCGCTTCAAAAACAAGAAAGGAGATTCGGGCAGGGCAAAAGTAGGCGGAATGTTGGGCAAGCCAAAAAGTGGATTGTCCACCTCTTCGGGCAAGTTCCATTCCTTGACCTTCTCTGCGCCCTCTCTGTAATAAATTTCCCAAGGAAAGCGGTCAGCTACTACTTCTGTTTGAGTTTTGCGATATAGACCGCGTAGGTTTGCTGTTCCTTCTTTCATTTTCACCTCGTCCGTTGCCTCTGCCCATGCCTTGTCTATGCTTGCTCCCTTTGCCAAACCTGTATAGAAGCGAATAGAAAGCGTAGTAGCGATGTCGTCATTGATGGAGTTGCTCGTACCAATAACGGCGGGAATCCCCGCTTTTACCAATTCTATGGATTGCTGTTGGGTGCTACAACCGTTGAAAAACACCAATTGAAGCCCACGCTGTCGAGCAAAAAAAGAAACTAATCCCTCGCCATAAGCAACTTTATTGTCGCCTACGTTTGAACCACTCACAGAGCTTGTAGCCACTGTGAGGGTTTCGAGGAGAAGTTGGTAGCCATCGGCATGACCGCCGTAGTGAAAAATAGCGATTCTATCTTGATAAGTCTGAAACACATCAAAAATCTGCTCTATGCTTACATTGGCGCGCTCTATCAGCTCGCAAAGTCCCTCTTTTACTGCGGGTTGCAGTGCTTTGCGAATACCGTCCAGCTCTAAGGGGAGGTTTCTTAGATAACGAGCGTTGTCGACTTTGTCGTTGGCAAAAGCAAGAAAAATAATGGGTTTCATATTTGATTATAAGTTTTACCCAATAACGATACTTTGGAGAACTCGCTCTACAATGAGAGCCCCGTTTATATCATCTTGGGGGTAAGAAATTGAAATTTGCCACATCATAGCATCTTTGGTAAATATTACATTGGTAAATGCATAATTTTTATCACCAATGCGCTCGAAACTTCCATCTTGCCTTATTCCCAGCATATTAGCAAGAGGATATTCGTCTTGTTCGTAGGTGAAATTGCGGACTTCTGGTTGTGCTTCCATTTGTTTCATTGCGCCCGCCGCCGCTCCTTCTAAGTTAGCAGTAATAGAAGGCTGATACTGAGCGATATTAAGCAAAATAGTAAGATTATTTCCTTCTTCGTATCTATAAGTTTCATAGTTTACCAAAGCCGCTTTTACTTCTTCAGGCAACTGGATTAGCTGTGCCTTTTCTAAAGTTTTGGGGGTTTCTAAAATGATGCTACCGTTACCATACATTTCATTTACCCACTTGCTTTCTAAGGTATATGCGTTGTCTTGTAATCCTAAAAGGCTCATGATATTAGCTGTACCTATTTGAAAAACAGCAATATAAATAATTAAAAGAGTTAAAGAAAAACCAATCAGAGTTTTGATAATATTGCGTTTTGTATTGCTCTTTTTTTTCATTATAAAATATTTGTAGTTTAGACAAAATGCGTTAAGATTGTATCATAACCTTTAAAAGTAGGAATAAAGACCTAAATATCAAAACTTTCTTTAAAAAACTGGTATAAAAAGTCATGGAATACGTTTTGAAAGAACAAAAATTGCTACTACTCCCAGAAAAAGCAATTTGGTGGGAAAAAGAACAAATGTTGCTCATTGCCGATGTTCATTTGGGCAAAGTTGGGCATTTTCGCAAAGCGGGTATTCCTATCCCAAACCAAGTGCATCTCAAAGATTTAGAAAGACTTGATAAACTTATTCAAACTTATAGCCCTTTATCTTTGACTATTTTAGGAGATTTGTTTCATAGCCAAATCAATAGTGATTGGTTGCTTTTTGAGGATTGGTGCGAGAGGAATGTATCTCATATCGCTATTAATTTAATCAAAGGAAATCACGACATTATCTCTGAAAAATTATTTGAAAGAAATCGCATCACTATCTATCCAGAAACTTGGGAAAAATTACCCTTTCTATTTTCTCATATCCCCTTGGAAACAAGCAAGTTAAATCATAGTAGCTATAACCTTTGTGGGCATTTGCATCCAGCCATTACCTTGCATGGCAAAGGACGGCAATCGCTACGATTACCTTGTTTTTATTTTGGGAATAAGCAAGGATACCTACCTGCCTTTGGTGATTTTACAGGCGCGGCAAGTATCCAAGTACAAGAAAATGAAGCTGTTTTTGTAATTGCGGGAGAAAAAGTAATGCGCGTAACATAGTTTAGAACACCACCGCCCTATTTCCTGCCGTACTTGCAATAGACTGACTAATGAAGCCTATCATCTTGCGAATTTCTGCGCCCGAAGTGCCGACCTGAGCGAGCAACTGAATGCCCATATTTTTTTGCGCTCTCCCAAAAGAAGTGGCATTACCTACGCCAAAAAGTACACTTGTAAACGAAAAAGCATTCTGCTCCTCTGAAAGTATATTTTCTATTTCTTGCTTTACCTCTTTAGCGGGAATCTTTGAGCTATTATCCTCTCCGTCAGTAATGACAAAAACCAAAGTCTTTGCCGTAATGCCTGACATTTCTAAGTTTTGGCGATAATCTATTGCTATTTCTAAGCCTTTCATTGTACCATCGTACAGTGCAGTCCCATTCCCACGAGGGACGAAACTAATGGTTGGGACTTGGGTAATTGGCTGAAAACCAGAGCGAATTTCTACTTTGTGGTCAAACTCAATGATGGAAACCATGAGTTGGTCAGCTATGTGCGATTTTTGCATGGTTTGTACAAAATCGTTAAAAGCATGATTTAGCTCGTTTGCATAACTCCCAATAGAAGGCGAAACGTCCACTACAAATACTGCATTAATTGTTTCATCTACTTGTACATCAGCAGGATTAAAATTGCCAAAGTTCAAGCTGAAATCGATATCGTTGAAATTATCAATGATTGGATTCATATTTTTTAAATGGTTAAATTACTAAATGATTTTGTTGTTGATTGTTAGTTGCTGATTGTTTATTGTTGGTCTGTTTTTCGCGCTTGTATAGTCTTTTGACCTGTAACGCACTACTTCAAAGGCAAAGGAATAAAAGACATGAAGTTTTTAATTTCATGTAAAACATTGTTTATAAATACGTTATGGTTTTATTTATTCAGGTTTTGTATAGGTCATTTCTGTAACTTGTCTAAACACTATGTGTCCATCAAACCACTGTTAGGGTTTTCAACCACTAACAGGGTAAGAAAAATGCTAACAGTGGTCGGGGCGACCCCGTCGCAGACCCTGTGAGTCGTTTGCACTGTGAGTCGTTTTCAAAGAAAGAACGCTTAGAAAAGTTGAATTACTTAAGATTTTAGAATGTTACATGACTATAATTCTTTCATTCATTCCAGATTCCACATTCATTCATTCCAGATTCTTTACACAATTGCCTCCGTCGTTTTCGCAAAGCGGATTCCTCTTTTCTTTGCTTCCTCGTAAATCGGTGCGCCCAAGTGTCCCAAACCTGTAACGTCTGACATACAGTCGTCCAAGACTATCATTTTGCTGGCTAAGTTCGGGGCGTACTCCATCGCTTGGCGCAGGCTTGTCGCTACGCAGTGCGATTTTGCTTCTCCCGCCAGATAGACATTTTGATAACTTTCCAACGTATTCAGTAAGCTCTGATTGAGCTGAGTTTCAGGGTAGTTAGGAAGTGGAATCTGCGCCATGAATATCCCAAAGTGTTCGGTCAGAGGATTTGTTCCTTTGGTAACTGCCTGATACCATTTCCCGCTACGAGTCCAGTTTCTTAAGGCTTCTAAGAGCGTATCGTCAAGTGAAGCTCCTTTTGAGCCTATCAAGCAGTGTTCAGGCCAGATAAAGTGTGGAAACTGCCCTTGCGCCTCCAATTCCGTAAGGTATTTGATTGCCTCTTGTGGATAGAATCGTGGAGTCCACTTGCCTGCATTGACCTCTGCCAGTGTAATTTGCGTAAAAGGCGGCGGAAAATTCCCGTCTTTATCCTGCCAAAAGGAAGGGTGCGAAATGTCGTTCACAGGATGCGAGTCCAGCGTAACGCAGATATGGTCTATTTCTTCCTTGTTTCTGATGATGAAATCACTTAGATTTTTCATGTCTTCTGCCGCTCCATTTACATACAGCGCACCATTTGGATTGCAGAAATCGTACTGAGCATCAATGATTAGTATGGCATTTTTCTTTCTCATGGGTTTTAATAGTTTATTGTTAGTTGTTGATTTTTATTCGTTTTATGTATCAAAAATTTTGTCATTACTCATTTATCATTAGTAATTATAATAGTAATAACGTAAAAATTACACTAAGGTTAGTGTTTTTTATACACTTTTTAAAATATTTTTATAAAATGCCGTAAGTATTTGATAATGAACAATAAAATTTTCTATGGATTTGGATTTTTTTGATATAAAAGAAATAGTTAGGCGAATAAACCTGACAATGTAGGAGTAGATAAGCTCAATTCTGGCATTTTTTGAAATTTACAAGAGACTTTATCAGTATGCAGAAGCATTGAAAAAAATATACAGCTTAAAAAAAGCTAATTTCATTGATAATAACTAAAAATGCCTTTTTTTCTAAATACTATCCACTTCTAATTTTTCTGCCAAAGCTCTCAAATCAGCCACTACGGCATCTACAACAGGAATTCCATTTTCTAAACGTTCTATTTCCATTTCCCGCTCAGGGTCTCCCGGAATAAGGACTTTTTGATAACCTTCCGCAGGTTTAGTAGCCCTGAAACGTCCAATCCATTTGTCCATATTCGCTTTGAACTCCTCCGCAGGTCTGAAAGCATCTATACGCATTGCCCCTATGAAATGCCCCAACCCCACACCTACTGGGTCTGGAGGTAAGGGTAGAAAACTGACAAAAGGGGGAGCCCATGGTCCATAATTTGCGCCAGAGAAAACCGCAGAAAATATATCTACAATAGCTCCTAAGCAATATCCCTTATGGCTTCCATGCTCCCTATCACTTCCCAATGGGAGTAATGCGCCACCTTGTTTGAGTTCATTCGCATTGGTAGAAGGATTGCCTATTTTATCTTGAATCCACCCCAAAGGTGCGTCTTGGTTTTTACGTTGGAGGATTTCTAACTTACCATTGGCGGCGGTAGTAGTAGCAAAATCTGCCACAAAAGTTGGTTCGTGGAGTGCAGGAATGGCTACGGCTATGGGATTAGTGCCTAACATTTTTTCTACGGCAAAGGTAGGTGCTACCAAAGGACTCGCATTCGTCATGGCTATGCCTATCATATCCTGTTTGACAGCTTTGAGTGTATGATAACCAGCTATGCCAAAGTGATTAGAGTTGCGAACAGCGACCCAGCCTGTCCCTGCTATTTTGGCTTTCTCGATGGCAATTTCCATCGCTTTAGGGGCTACTACTAAGCCCAGCCCTGCATCTCCGTCTATGGTAGCCGTAGAGGGAGTCTGGTGAACTATACGAATATCAGGCTTGGCATTGATTCTTTTTGCTTCCCACAGGCGTACATACCCCGAAAGGCGAGCGACCCCATGCGAATCTATGCCGCGAATGTCTGCGGCTACCAAAGCATCTGCCGCTAATTCTGCTTGTTCTTTAGGACAGCCCATGCGGAGAAATACTTGTATAGAAAATTTTTTTAATGTTTCGTATGAAAAAATTTCCATGAATTTATTTTAAATTGGTTATGTGCTTGATTTGATGATGGCAAAGGTATTAAATTTTAAAACCTAATAGTAATATATCATCTCTTTGCTCTGTTCCTTCCATGAATTGATAGAGTCTATTTTCTAATATTTCCTTTTGTTTGGTGAGTGATAGATGGGCATTTTCTACAATTAATTCTATGAAATTTTGCTTACCAAATTTTTTTCTTTGAGTATCATTTTGGTCTGTATAACCATCAGAACCAAGATAGATAGTTGTGCCTATGGGTAGGTCTAATTCTTTGGTAACAAACTCATTATAAGGTCTTATAGCTCCACCTATGGCTTTGCGAGTTCCCGTTATTTCTTTAAGTTCTTTGGACAAGGAATGGTTTATGTAATGAAGATTTCTTTTTGCACCCTCAAACCGTATTTTTTGCGTTTTTCCATCACTGTTGGCATGAATAGTAAGCAAAGCAAAATCCATGGTAGAAGCTCTATAGTTGTTACTTCTTTCAAAAAATAAGCGAATAGATGCGTCCAATTCATTGAGAATCTGGGCGGGGTCGCTCATGCCTTGGGTTCGGACTAATCTATCGAGTACACCATAACCAATCAAAGACATAAACGCGCCTTGCACCCCATGTCCTAAACAATCTGCAATGGCTATCAGCTTGAAATCTTTTTCTTTGAAAATGTAATAAAAATCGCCCGAAACTACATCTCTTGGGAGATAAATCAAAAAATACTCATTCAACATTTCTTTCAGCCTTTCGGCACTTGGAAGAATGGCATCATGGATTCCTTGAGCGGCTCTGATATTACTTTCGATTTTAAAATTTTTGTATTCTAACTCTTTATTCTTTTTTTCTATAAAATCTCTTTGCGTAAGTATTTCTTCTTGTTTTTGTTGGAGTTCTTCGTGTTGGAGTGTGATTTCGTCGTTTGCACGTTGGATTTCTGTGTTTTTTTGTTGGAGTAAGCGATTGGCTTTTTGTTTTTGTCCATAGCCAACAAACATCACTAACGCCAAAGCAAGTACCAACAGGAAACTAATAATTAAGGCACGATTATAAACAGATTGGATTTGTTTGTCTTTATTGAGCAAGGCTATTTCTTTTTCCTTACTTTCTAATTCATAATTATTTTTGAGGTTATTGACCGCTTTGGTTTTTTCTATGCTAAATAGACTGTCTTTGATAGCTGTGTGGAGTTCCAAATAATTAAGAGAGGCTTGGTAATCTCCTTTTTGCTTAGCTACTCGGTAGAGGACATTGCTATTATTGCGGATAGTTTCTTTGATTTTGAGGATTTTACCTAATTCTAATGCTTGCTGTGCATACTTTTGAGCATTATCCCAATCTTTCTTTTCTTCATAAGCCAAGGCAAGATTGTACCAAGTTACCGCCCGTGCCAATTTTATATTGGTTTTTTCGTACATCTCTAATGCCTTCAAATGTAGGCTAATTGCCTCATCTATTTTTCCTTTATTTCTCTGAATCGTACCTAAAATATTAAAAATAGTAGCTTGAGGTCTATTATCCTTCTTATCAGCCATGATTTCCAAGCAAAGATTTGCATATTTCAAGGCTTCATCGTATTGGGCAAGCCGCAAGTGTATATCTGCAATTTGAGTAAGGCTGGAGATTTGTTGGGCAACATTATTGATGCTTTTAGATAAGATAAGAGCCTTATTCTCAAATTCTAAAGCCTGTGCATAGTTTTCTTGAAGTTTGTAATTAAAACTGATAGCGGCTAAGATGTCAGCACTCATCTTTTGGTTATTGAATCTTTCATAAATCTTGAGGGCTTCAAAAAAAAAGCGTATTGCCTGTACGTAATTGCTTTGCAAACTATGTGCGCGAGCAATTTCTTCATACCCCTTAGCTATTCCTATCGTATAGTTTAATTTTTGAGAAAGATTTAATGTCGCTTGAGCATAGTAGAGGGCAGAATCAAAACTAAGGTTGTTATTGTATAATCGAGCTAATTCACCTAAAACAACAACGGTATTAGTGTCTTGCTTGTTAGTATTTTGAGATAGGCTAAATGCAAGACTGTCTATTTTTCTCGTATTCTGAGCCAAAGTCCAACAATAAGAGAAACAACAAATTGCAATGAGAAACAAGCATTTTTTATGCATGAATGAAAGAAACTAAAGTAAACTAAACGAGAAATGGTAAATTATATAGATGCTAAATATTCAATAGATTATTATTCTACTAATTTAGGTAAATATTTTAAATTAGGTAAAATAGGCTTATAAAAATTTCTTGATGTGGAAACTTTTGTGCTAAAATGAGTATGTCCTCCAAACATCAATCATTCAAATTCCTAATAGCTATCCGCGTAAGTAAAAAAGAGGAAAAATTGACAAAGATGAAACATCAGCGCACTATTTTTATTAGAAAAACTTGGAATAAATTAGATAGCAATATCTCTATCAATATCTATTATATGGAGTACGATTAACATTTTCTTAAACATTTGATAATATCTTTTTTTTTGATAAAACGAAGTAATGTACCAATTTTGAATGTTAAAATTTAAAATAAACTAACAAAAACTTACTTCGTTGCAATGATACTTACTGATATTTATATCAAATAGAAAAGCCGTGAACT
>JALOMS010000144.1 GCA_025455345.1 Thermoflexibacter sp.
CCCTATGTAGCGATGGGCTACGAGATGAGCGATGACTTTCACGAACGTACAAGTATCATGGCGATTGCACAGTGGATAGGACAGTGGGCATGGGTGATTGCACCTTGGTTTTGGGTGATTATGTACGACCCAACTTGGTTTGTCAATGCAGATACCGCCACCAGAACACTGGCTATTTGGGTAGGTATTTTGTGTATGATATTGGCAATGATACCCGCTATATTTATTAAGGGCAAATCCACTTTGAACGAAACCTCCTACACCCCGCTCACACTTAGCACGATTGGGAGTGGGTTAAAAGAAATTATTTTAAGTTTCAAAGAAGCACTAATTATTAAGCCTTTCAGAAAACTTTGTATAGCCACTTTCTTGATTTTCAATGCCTTTAATACCGTTGCAGGCTTTACTTTTTTTATTGTGGTTTACTATCTTTTTGATGGCAAAGCCGCAGATGCGGGTGTTTGGCCTACGCTCTTTGGATGTGTGGGAGCTTTGGCTACTACTTTTATAGTAATACCGATAGTAGCACAGATAGCTAAAAAAATGGAGAAAAAGAAGACATTTTTGATATGCCAAGGCATTTCTATTTTTGGCTATATTTTACTTTGGTTTTTCTTCGTTCCAGGCAAGCCATATATGTTTTTATTTGCTTTACCTTTCTTTTCCTTTGGTATTGGCAGTTTGTTTACCCTAATGATGTCTATGACGGCAGACGTATGCGACATGGACGAATTAACGTCAGGTAAACGACGAGAAGGAATTTTTGGAGCGATTTATTGGTGGATGGTAAAGTTTGGATTTGCTATCGCAGGATTACTCACAGGAGTTATAATGGCGGCTGTAGGCTTTGACCCAAATTTGCCCATTCAGCCAGAGGGAGCAGTCAGTGGTTTGAGACTTTGCTTTTCGGGAGTTCCCATGTTAGGTACTTTGATAGCTATATGGGTAATGTGGGATTATGATTTGACAGAAAAGAAAGCGAATGAAATCAAAGCAGCATTAGAAGCCAGAAAAAGCCTGTAAACTTATTTTTTTGACAACTTAGTTTGGGGTTGAATAGGTGGATATTTGCAGTTTAACTATTTCTCTAACCACCAATACTGGGCTTTGTGTAAGTTGGGATGAGGGAATAATCCTCAACTTTTGTGCTATATTAGAGGCATTTGTACTTTTCAATCCCTCCGTACTTAATAAACATTCACCCATCATAAAGCATTTTAAAAATAGCACTATGCAAACAGGAAAAGATACCACTTAGAAGAAAAACCAAAAATTCGTAGATGTGATGCCAAAAAAGCTAAATTTGCCTATTATTTTTCATTCATTATTCATCTTATAAACCCTATTGGCATGAAAAAACAATACATTCTATTATTCTTGGGGCTTTTATGGCTTCCTTTGGCTTGTAAAACAAGCAAAATCACTAAGCAATCACAAGAAAACATATTTCAAAAAATTAACCAAGAAGTTTTAGCTAACTCTAAAGCATATAGCACTTTAGGGGAGGCAAGTAAGACTATTGGACATAGGCTCACAGGGAGTGAAAATGGCAAAAAAGCAGAACAATATACCTATGACTTGCTCAAAAGTTATGGACTTGACGTGCGTTTTCACGAGTTTGAGGTGGAAGCATGGTCGCGAAATACGGTTTCATTGGAGATAGCCGCGCTAAATACCTCTGAATTCAAAGCCTTATCTACGGCTACTTTGGCACACTCTCCTGTCCAATCAGATGTAACAGCAGAAGTGATAGATGTAGGGAGCGGTTTGACGGAGGATTTCCAAGCCAAAAGTGTAGAAGTCAAAGGTAAGATTGCTTTATTTTATATCGGAGTATGGGAAACGGATAACGTCAAGTACAACCTGCACCGCTCTGAGAAAACAGCATTGGCAATCCAACATGGCGCAATCGGAGTCATTGCGATTAACCAACCTGCGGGCAGAATACTGCTGACAGGAACTGCCTCTGTTACAGGAAAGTTGAACCCTATTCCTGCGGTTTCTATCACCAAAGAAGATGGTGTAGAACTGAGAGAACGCCTAAAAACTGAAAAAATCAAAGCAAGTATCAAAATGACCAACAAGAGCGAGCTTATCAAGGCGCGTAATGTCATTGGAACTATCAAAGGTACGGAGTTTCCTAATGAGAAAATAATCATTGGGGGACATTTGGATTCTTGGGACTTATCTACTGGAGCCATAGACAATGGAGTTGGTTCTTTTGCAATTTTAGATATTGCCAGAACATTTAAGGCTTTGAAACTCCAAACAAAGCGTACCATAGAGTTCGTCATGTTTATGGGTGAGGAACAAGGCTTGTTGGGTTCGCGCTCCTTAGTAGAGTCATATATCAAAAATGGAACGATAGAGCAGTTAAGATATATGATTAACATAGACGCAACGGGCAACCCCGTAGGTATTAACTCCGCAGGGACACCGCAGGCAGAAACTTTCTTTAAAACAATTGGGCAGAAAATAACTGCAATAGATAGCACCTACACCAATACTTTTGCCAGTAGGGCAGGGCTTCATAGCGACCACCAACCCTTTATGTTAGAAGGAGTGCCTACCCTCAGCCCCATAGGTCGTTTAGACCCTTTGGTGTATAGATGTTATCATGCAGACTGCGATGCTTTTAATCTCATCAGCGAGAAACATATTCGCAATACTGTGCGTTTTGTTTCTATGACCTTGTATGATTTAGCAAATGCTAACACCCTGCCAGTCAAGCGCATGGATAGCGAAACTACCAAGCAGTTTTTGATAGAGAATGACCTAAAGACTCCTTTGAAAATAGCGGGAGATTGGAAATGGAAAGATTAAAATAAAAAAACCACTGTACTGCCAGTGGTTTTTTTGTAAGTCATTGACTTGATTACTTTTTTGCTTTTGCTTTAGGTTTGTCCTCTTTTTTGGTGGTTTTTGCTTTAGGAGCCTCCTTTTTAGCTTCTTCCTTATTTTTGATGTCTTGGACTTGTGTCCTGATTCCTTGGGCAAGGGACTTTATGTCCTGCATACCTTTACGAATACGTGTGCCTGCTGTTTGGTTATTTTTCTCATAAAACTTAGAAAAATCAGCTTCTAACGACATCACTAAATTTTTGAGTTCATCAAATCTGTTCATATTTTTATGCGTTAGTTGTTAAAAAATAAATTACAATAAGAATTTAGAATGAATATAATGTTAATAAAACTCTATCAAACTTACGGAAAAAGGCATATTTTCCAAATTTTTAAGATAATTTTTTGATTATCAAAATAGAAATAATACAAAATGACATCTTAGATGAGCTAAACTCTATCTAAAATGGCTAACTTCCTCTGGCACTTCTTACCATTTTCTCTGCCATTTCCCACATCTCTGGAGAGAGCATATCTAAGTAGTTAAATTCTCCTGCCCCTTTGAGCCATTCGCCACCGTCTATGGTGATAACCTCTCCATTGACATACGCACTAAAATCAGAAACCAGATAAGCCGCTAAGTTTGCTAACTCTTGGTGTTCGCCTACGCGCTTTAGGGGAATCTTATTTTCTATTTTCATCATTTCCCTGAGTGCTTCTGGGAACAGTCTATCCCATGCGCCTTTGGTAGGGAAGGGACCTGGAGCTATCGCATTGGAGCGAATGCCGTATTTAGCCCATTCTACTGCCAAAGAGCGAGTAAGCGCAAGTACCCCAGCCTTTGCACAAGCAGAAGGGACTACATAAGCAGAACCCGTCCAAGCATAAGTCGTAACGATATTCAAAATAGTACCTTGTTGCTTTTGCTCTATCCAGTGCTTGCCTATGGCTAAGGTAAAATTATAAGTGCCTTGCAGGACTATGCCGACAATCGTATCAAAGGCTTTTGCTGAAAGTTTTTCGGTAGGACTAATAAAATTCCCCGCCGCATTATTGACCAGTACATCTATTTTCCCAAATTTTTCTACGATTGCTTGCAAGGTTTTTTCTACTTTCAAGTAATCTCGCACATCACATTCTAAGGGAAGCACTTCACCTCCTGTTTCTGAAGATAGCTCTTGGGCTGTCTGTTCCAATACGTCTAATTTGCGACTGGCAATTGCTACCTTAGCACCAAGCTCTAAGAAATACTTGCTCATAGACCTCCCCAGTCCCGTCCCTCCGCCTGTAACTAATATTACTTTGTCTTTCAGTACGTTGTCTTTTAACATTGGTTCTTTATACATAGATTTTGAAGGTTAATTAATGAAATGAATAAATGATGAAGTGATTTTATGAAATTATATATCAAAACTGATACAAAGGCAATTGAAAACCAAATTTTAACGCAATTTTTATCAATAAGTTATCAGAGCAAATGAATTATTTTAAAATGAATGTAGTTATTTGAGAAATCACTTCCACAGACTTGTAATAACTTACATTCTTACAAGTGCGTAAAATCTAAAAAAAATCCTTTTTTTTATAATCAAAATCTAAACTTGTCAACTTTTCTATTACTAATCTTATTTTCGAATAGGACGAAAAGAAGATTGGCACGAAATAAGCTATTTTAACTTACAAGGGTAATGATAGACTACTAAATACTCTGGTTATTAATTAGTTAAATTATTATCTTTGCACTATTAAACTGAAAGATTGTATATGTTACGTTTTATTAACATAGTATCAATTTATATTGTATCACTTTTGCTCTTAACTTCTTTTATATACTTGAAAGATGCAAAAAGCTACTATGATAGTGGTATCAATCACTTGCATAATAAGCATTTTATTCCTGCGATTGCTGACTTTACCCATGCGATTAGTATCAATCCTCGTTACAAAGAAGCCTATTTCCAAAGAGCGAAGGCAAAAATTATGCTGAGCGAAGAAACCAAAATCGCAGTAAAAGATATTTTCGGAGACCTACTGAAAGCCAGAGAGTTAGGAGATAGGAATGCGACTTATCTGCTTTGGAAAAAAGCACAGGTAGAATGTTATACCCCCCAAGCCCAAATAAATACCAATGAAGAGATTTTCTGCTTAGATTATAGCTT
Organism: Thermoflexibacter sp.; assembly: GCA_025455345.1. GTDB lineage: Bacteria > Bacteroidota > Bacteroidia > Cytophagales > Thermoflexibacteraceae > Thermoflexibacter. The sequence goes on from JALOMS010000144.1 coordinate 5,001, forward strand.
TAATAACTTAAAAACATTTCCTAAGACGATTAGTCATTATAATTCTCTGCTTGCTCTACATCTAAATAATAATAAAATCAAGAGAATCAACACTTTACTTATTTTTAAGCATTTACTAATTTTGGACATTGCTCATAATGATTTGACCTACTTGCCTTCCAATATCAATCAATTAAGTTGGATAGTAGAACTCAACTTGAGTTTCAATCAATTACGAGCTTTGCCCCACACCTTGCCCCAGCTAAAAAACTTAAAACAATTGTACTTGAGAAACAACAAGATAGAATATCTGCCAATGAATATGTCCCAAATGCAATCATTGGAAGTCATAGACTTATCCCAAAATGCACTTAAAAAATTGCCTTCCTGCCTTTACAAATTAAAAAACTTACAAGCTATTTACCTTTATGGCAATCCAATCCCCGAAAACGAAATCAACGCGCTCAAAACTCAACTGCCCAATACAATGATTTATTTTTGATATAATACAAAAATCCTTAATATTGTAACTTTGGAATTGCTGTATATATCATTTAATAAATTATCCTATGAAGTTTCGCACAGAACTCCCCGCACTTACTTCTCCTATGAGGCTTACATTGCAAAGCCCTATTTTATTTATAGGCTCTTGTTTTGCTGAGAATATAGGTAATATCCTCAAAAACAATAAATTTAATGTAAAAATCAATCCTTTTGGGACTATTTATAACCCCATTTCTATTTTCCAATTATTAGAATACAGCATGCTAAATACGCCTATTGATGACCGATTTTATGTCCAAAGAGAGGAAGTTTGGCATCATTACTATTTACATTCAGAAATTTCTGCCTTAGAAAAAAATACTTTGGCGCAGCAGACTTCTTCAGCATTAGCGCGTGTTCATTCTTTTTTGAATCCACCTACCTCTATTAAACCTGTTCTAATCATTACTTTAGGAACAGCCTTTGTTTACCATCTAAAAAATGAGCGTCAAATCGTAGCCAATTGCCATAAAATGCCGAGCGAATTGTTTGACAAGAAGTTACTGACCCCCGAAGAAATCGTCAAAGGATTTGAGAAATTAAGCCAAATATTGCCCAAAAATTTGCCTATTATTCTGACTATCAGTCCTGTACGGCACATCAAAGATACCATTCCCCTCAATGCTGTCAGCAAGTCTATTTTGCGGCTTGCTTGTCATCAGATAGCAGAGGCATTTGCGAATGTTAGTTATTTTCCTGCCTTTGAACTGATGATAGATGACTTGCGCGATTATCGCTTCTACGATTCAGATATGTTACATCCTAACAATCAGGCGATTGATTATATTTTTGACTATTTTTCTACCACTTATTTGGATACTTCGGCTCTCCTATTTATCAAGAAATGGGATAAGATATCTAAGTCGCTTCAACATAAGCCCTTTCATGCTCATACTTTTGCCCATCAGCAATTTCTTATTAATCTACTTGCTCATTTAGAAGCAATTACAGAGATAGATGTAAGCGAAGAAATCGCCCATGTCAAAGCTCAAATTATCTAATTTTTGTTTTTTAATTTTAATTTTACAAACTTTGTTGTTCGGTATTCACAATATCATCTAAGAATTACTGTCTTAGATATCATATCATCTCTTTCTATACTTACACTTCTGTCTATCAGACAAATTTTCGTAAACTTTAATTTTTTAAATCAAATGAAAAACAAATTATTTATTAACATTCTATTTTTAAGCATATTATGCTATGCTAATGTTGCTTTAGGACAGCTTACTGCGCCGCATGGCGGGGGGAGCAAGAAAGCCTCTGTGAGCGAATACATTGGGCTTACTAAAATTACCATAGATTACGACCGTCCTGCGGTAAGAGGGCGAGAGGGCAAGATATGGGGAAGTAATGTAGCACATTTTGGTTTTGTCGACCAAGGATTCGGCACAAGCAAATCCGCCCCATGGCGCGCTGGTGCCAATGAGAATACTACGATTACTTTCTCGACAGATGTAAAAATAGGCGGCAAAAATCTACCTGCGGGCAAGTACGGGCTTTTCATGGCGGTTATGTCTGAAAATGAAGTAACTGTCATCTTTTCCAAAGATAATATGGCATGGGGAAGTTATTTTTATGAGCCAGCCAAAGACGCATTGAGAGTTACTACTAAGCCATTGAAAACAGAAACAAGCAAGGAATACCTCCAATATGAGTTTGTTGACCAAACAGACAATGCGGCTACTATCGTTTTATCTTGGGAAAAATGGAGAATTCCCTTCAAAGTAGAAGCAGATGTGGTGAACAATGTGATTGCATCTATGAGAGAAGAACTCAAATCGGATAAGGGATTTTCTTGGCAGGCATGGGTACAAGCCGCCAACTATTGCTTACAAAATAATACCAATTTGGAAGAAGCACTCACATGGGCAGAAGGAGCGATTTCTATGCCTTTTATTGGAGAGGAAAACTTCACTACCTTCTCTACCAAAGCAATGATATACACTAAAATGGGCAAGCAAAGTGATGCGGACGCATTGATGAAAAAAGCCTTACCTTATGGTAAAATGATGGATTTGCATAACTATGCTCGCCAGCTTATCTCTCAAAAAAGAGGAGCAGAAGCCTTAGAAGTTTTTAAGTTGAATGCTCAAAAAAATCCAAATAATTGGACAACGACTTTGGGCTTGGCGAGAGGCTTTTCGGCGGTAGGTGATTTTAAAAATGCCTTAAAAAATGCAAAATTGGCACTTACCCAAAACCCTGACGAGCAGAACAAGAAAAATATAGAAAGCATGATTCAGAAATTGACAGAAAACAAAGACATTAATCAATAATTGGAAAGTCATTCATGGCTGACTATCCAAACTAATCAAAGAGCCAACCTACGGCAATATCCATAGGTTGGCTCTTTATTTTTTTATGAAATTACCTATTTTTTAACTTTTACAATTTGACCAATACTCTTGTTATTATTAGAAATGATGATGACATACTCACCTGTTGGGAGATTTGTAAGGTCGTAGATACGAGTGCCTTTTTTTACTTCAGCACTTTCGTTATATACTGTTTCGCCTTTGACATCATTAATAGAAATAAAAACAGGAGAGTCAGCATTGTTCTTGAAAGAAAGCTCTACTTTCTTATTGTCCAAAGAGTTCACTTTAGCCGCTAAAGACTCTTCTGCATTGATAATGATTTCTTTTTTCTCATAGAAATCACCTGTTTTGACTTCCAGAAAATACGTACCATTGCCATACTTGCTCAAATCATACACTCTGCCCAATTCCTTCTCTACAAAGAAATCTCTGTGTATTTCATTTCCTTTATGGTTGCGGATAACCAAAGATACTCTTTGTACATGATTAGCAGAATAGGCAAAAACGAATTGATGCTTGTCTTTAACTACATAAGTTACATATTTGAAATCACTTGCCAAAACCTCTTCAGCAAATGCACCGTTAGCAAAACCAAAATTAGCGATGCTTAAAGTTAATACAGCGACTAACATAAAAGCTTTTCTTGTCATTTTTCTCATTTTTAAAAAATGTTAATTAAAATTACTTTTTTTGAAATAATTAAAATATTTCGGTGCAAAATTTGCAAAATTTATAATACAAAGCAAATCGAGGTCAAGCCCTTCATGCTTTGGTCATGTAAGAGGGAGGATAAGAGAAAAATGTTTTTAATTGATAATGAATGAGTTACATTTTTTGATTTTTTACAAGCCTTGTCCTTCTATATTCAAAAAATAAAATATGGAATTATAAATACTTAGTTTTTAAGTATTTATCTATGTATGTGCTTGATTTTTAGCAAGAATGTAAGTTTTTTGGAAAGATTAGATGTAAAAAATGAGTAATTTAACATATTATTAATATTCGTTTATGCGATTTTATTGACCAAATAGTTTTAAATGATATATGTATATTCGTTTAAGCAAATATTAAAAATTTTAAAAATACAGACCTGCTTCTAACGGAGAAACCTGTCTGTAAGTTTTGATAATCTGAAGAAAAGAATAAAAAATGAGGGAATGATTATAGAATATGATTCATTCGTAGGTATTGGAGGAGCATAATCGTTTTTCCGTCTTTGATTTCACCTGTTTCTATCATCTTCAGGGCTTCTGCGAAGGGTATTTCTAATACATCTATGTTTTCTTGTTCTGCATGATGTCCTCCGCCCTCATTGACTTGCATTTCTTTGCTATACTCTGCAACAAAAAAATAGAGGATTTCGGTTACTGACCCCGGAGACATATATGCTTCA
>JALOMS010000145.1 GCA_025455345.1 Thermoflexibacter sp.
CATCGTTTCTGTTGAATAAATATTGTTATCTGCTTATCTAAGATTGCTAAATAAATGTCATCTAAGTTCAAGTGCTTAAAAAGTTTTAAGTTATCTACTGACCTGCTTCCTAATGAAAGTATATAAAAATTTAGATTTTGGACAGAATGAAAAGGAGCAATATACTCAAAAGGGAAACCCGCTCCCCAAGAAATAAATATCTTGCCTTGGGGTATCTGTTCCATGAATAAAGACAAGGTATTTTGCTTTACTTTCATTTGATTGCTGTGAATATAAAGAGATGACAAACGCCAGAGACAACCAATAGTAAGCAATATTATGAATAAGTGCTGGTAAGTGATTGTTTTATAACTAAGTTGGGCTGTGGTGGTAGTAAAAAAGGCAAATATTAAAAGCCAAACCTCAAAAACAAAACAAGTATATGCAAAGCCCAATACCCTATACGGTGCAGGTTTCAGGAAAAATGCCATCATAATAAAAATAAATTTTAATAGCAATACGCTCATAATGAGTAATATTACAGAAATCAGCTCTCTTTTGGTAGGTTTTTTTAGGAAGAAAACACAAGCAATTAAGCCAAAGAACAAAAATAGATGAAAATCATAGCGATTAAAAGTAACATGAAGGGAGTTACTCTTTTGTAAGACTGGCACTTTTTCTGTATCTTCTACTATTTGTTCTAATTTTTCCAGACTATAGCGACTATCGATAAAAAACCAGTGCAAAAACATCTGATAATCATTTTCCGTCCAACCTACATTTCTAAGTATATCATTTCTTGTTGCAGCATCTACTTTATTAAGCACCTCATAATCAATAATACGACCTTTCAAAGCATTGTAAGAGCCATAGCTATCCCACTTTTCTAACTGATATATATTATAAAATTCTGCAGAGAGGCAAAGTAAAAATGCAACCACTACGGATAAGCTCTTAGTAACTACCCATTTAATTTTAGAATTATAAGGAATACTAAAAAATAAAATAAATGAATGTGGCAGTAAAATGATGATAAAGGAGAGATATGTAGATTGTATGCGCGCCAAAGAAGCAAGGACTACACAAAAAACTCCGAAGGTAACTTGCAAGTTAATTATAGTTGCCGACTTAGAAAATAGAATAAGTAAAAAACCTGCTGTTGCTAATATGCCTGCTACTCTTGTAAACTGTAGATATAGTAAATTCTCTAAGCCAAACAATATGAAAAATAAGGTATAAAGGAAAAAACCTACTATCAACTGATGTTTACTATGGATATGAGAAATCAATAGATAGGTAAATATGGTAAAACCAAGATAAAGAAAAAATACTAAATAGTAACTATACCAGTTAAATGTTGGAAAGTAAAAATATAAGAATTTAAGTAAATAGCCTAAGAGTATGTTAGAAAAAATTAAGTATTCACTTTGTTCGCTCACTACTATTTTGCCTTTCAAACATAACATCATATATACATCATCATTGGTTTCAAAAAATGGGGTAAAAAATGCGTATGAAAAAGCAAATAAGAAAAGAGTAAATAGAATAGATGAAATTATAGCGTTGGCTTTGATAAAGTTTTGGATTTGCATAGGTCTGCAATTATATTGGATAAAATTTATCAGAAATAATATAAACATCTCTAAAAAACAAAGATAGTATTCGGAAATATATTTTAGGTAATGAAAATAAAAAAGTATAATATACCCCATTTTTTGGACAGTAAATTAAGGTGAAAAACAATTATCTTTACCTTAAAATAGCGGAGTGCCGCCCAATTATATGATGTAGCATTCAAGACCAAAGTGGTATTGGAAGCCATCAGAAAAAAGGTAGAAGGTAGTGGGTTTATCTAAACGAACTGTATGCTTGTGAAACATATTTTGCTTATTATGTATGTAATTGTTTCAGTGAACTGCGATAATGGTCAATATTCATACTACATTCAAAATGTGTAAAACTTGTACCAAGTTAAGCGTTTTTATATCAAAGGCAAAAGTTTCTGTCTATTTGCAAAAGCAGTTTTTCACGGTTCGCCGCCGCGATAGCATTATTTGCTTGTACTTCGTACCGAGATAAAAACGCCAGCAAAGGCGAAAAAATGGAAGATTTATAAACATTACAAGTAACAAAACAGACCGCTATAATTAAAAAACTATAAATGAACGAAATATATAAACACAAACTTGAAATTTTGCGACAGCAAATTCCAATTGGATTGCGACATGGGCTTGAATTGCTTGAAAAATTTGACGGAGATTTGGAAAGAGTGAAAGCGCAGTTCCAAGACGAAATGATTGTGCTAATAATCAGTAAAACAGGAGTAACCACAGACATGGCTACTCGACATCTAATCAAAAATGACCTTGATATTAGCTTGACAATTAAAAGCATTGATGAAGAACGCTATACTTTGACAGAACGTATTTTACGAAAATTTAAAGAAAAAAAGGAAGATGCGTTGGACAATATCATGTATGCAGTTGAAGAAAAATACAATTTAAAGAGAGAATTTTGGCTTGAATTTGACAGCTTAAAACACTTCCAACCTGAAATATATTGTTTTATGACAGTTAAAGAATGGCTTAATTATGAAAGTTGGGAAAATTATAGCATAGCATTAACATTTAATTTAGAAATATTTAGAGAACAACTTGGAAGCAAATTAGGACTTACTGATTTAGCTCATTCTCTCAAACAGGCAGAAGATATTCAGGATTTGATTTATGCCCAAAAAGAAGCAAAAAAGGATATTCAGAACTATATAGCAGTAAATAATGAGTTAAAAGACAATAAAGAATTTACGAAATGTAGCAAAGATTTTATTGCTCAAAAGCCAATCATTATAGACAGGCTTTATGAACTTGTAAAAAATAATATTGACAAATTTCCTTAGACTAAAAAACAGGATACAATATTGGTGCTTTAATGGTTATTATTATCATGGAAATTCTTTTTATTTTATAAAACTATGGAATTGATAGAAAAATTACAGTTGATTATTAGCAAGTTAGACAAAGAAAGTTTACAGAACTTTTCCGAAGTCATCAATCAAATTGTGCCTGATGATGACACAGAAAATTTGGACAACTTAGAAATAAAAATCACCTCTGGCTGGGCGCAAGATACCGAAAAACCTGAGATGTATGGAAGTATATTTTTATTGGCAAAGCAGGTGGAAATGGTAGAGAAGGAAGTTTTAAATTAGTTTTTCATAGCAGAAAGAGTTGTCTGTGAGGACACTGACAACGGCGCAGGAGTTTGTTACAAGGGAGAAAAATTAGAATTTTTGAGAAAAAAATTAATAAAACAATGGTATTATACCTAAGAAATTTGTATCTTTGAAATACTAAAAAAACACTTTATTTCCCATGAGAACCATTAGCATAGATATTAGCGATAGTGAATTTTTGAAATACAATTTCCAAGAAGAAAAGTTAAGTTTTGCAGACTTGGTAGAAAAAATAAGCATAGAACTTGCCAAACAAGCCCTTCGGAAATGTCAAGAAATAGCCGAAAAAACAGGCTTATCTCAGCTAAGTTTAGATGAAATCAATGCAGAAATCCAAGCTGTAAGAAATGCAAAAAGTAATACTTGATACCAATGTAATCGTATCTGCTCTTATCTCTAAGGGAGTTCCTTCCCATGTAATCGTATCTGCTCTTATCTCTAAGGGAGTTCCTTCCCAAATTATAGAAGAGTTGGTCTTGGAGAAGAAAGTAAAAATCTGCATTTCTGCGGAAGTATTTGGTGAATATGTAGAGGTGCTGAATAGAGAAAAATTTGCCAGATTCAAAGATTTTAAAAGCAAAGCGGAAGAAGTGATTAGCAAAATAGAGGAAATTGCTGAAAAATATGCCCCTAATGTAACACTAAACATCATTAGCGACCAAAGCGATAATAAATTCTTGGAATTAGCAGTAGTTTCGGGTGCAGATTATCTTATTACAGGTAATACCAATGACTTCACTATCAGCAATATAGAAAATACTCAAATCGTAACTCCACGTACTTTTTGGGATAACTTTAAATTTTAAAAGTCGCCAAAACCCTGAAAAGTATAGATTGTAAACTGCTGATTATCAATACTAAAAATAATATTAGTAAAAATAGCAACAAGCAGCAGAATTTTGTTGCAGGTGCGCTTCGCTAACATCTGCAATGGAGAAAAATACGCTTACATCTTATCAGTAAAGTTTTTAATCTTCTCTATTAAATCATTTGAAATATTTAACACATTTCCTATTACATCAATAGAAGCATTGGTTTTTAGAAGTTGCAAAGCCTTATTATACTGTTCTTCACCAATATCTTCTTTAATCTTAGTTACATAATCAGTTGCATCACTACTTGTTTCTTGCTGAAAAAATAAATCAAAAAGACTTTTAATTTTTTCAGAATTATGTATCGCAAATAGCTTAATTAATTCGCAAACATTTATTAGTTCTGAAAAAGATTTTCTTATAACCCTTTCAGAATCATTACTGTTTTCAAATTTTATCACAAGGCGTTCTATAAAATATAAATAGGAATTATAAGAGTCATATATTGATTTTTCCGCAGCATATTCTAATTTAAAAAGTAAATCTTTGGGGTCTCTCTCATCAGAAATTCGCTTAGTTCCATTAAGAATTGCTAAATTCTTTTCAGTCATTATATCAAGATAATGCGTGTTTTTTCCAATTAACTCCTTTTCTTTGCCTAAGTTACTTTTAGAGTATAATTGTTTACCATTTTTTTCTTGGAAATTAAGAAATTCTAAACGATTACTAAGATAAGCCCCTGTATTCCTGCGAGCAGAATCACTATCAATAACAGTAACCATACTTTTTGCAATTTCAGGGTCTATCATATGCATTGCATCTAAAATATTTTTATATGTATCATGCAATTGAGTATAACTTTCCTTATTTTGTTGTACTTGTATAAATTTATTGAAGTAATCTTTTATATTGATTCCTTGAATTTTCTTTTGTGCAAGTATTGATAGTAAGAAGCCAATTCGATTTAGTGTGTCCAAAAATGAAGGTAATTCATAACTTTTAGTATGAGCCTTTTCTATCAACTCTTTTCTTAGACCCTCTAATTCATGCTTATTTGGCATTAGTGTAGCTATGGAAATCCATAAATAAATTTGGTCAGACAAATTAGGTACTTTTTCTGCCTCTTCTAAAATAGCTTCCCAGTCTTTTTTCTTAGAAATGCTTAGAGTTGAGAGAGCATATCCTTTTACTAATACTTGGTAGCCAATATGTTTAATATTAATTTTATCTGGCAGTTTAGTATTTGCTATGTTTTCAATAGTTTCTTTCAAGCTAATTTTTTGCTGGTTACTTATTTTAGTTTTCTTGGAATTTATGCACTTTCTTACCTCACTTATATAATGAGAAATTGCATAGTCATTTGACATGAGTTTTATTAAGTTTACTACCTTCTGCAAGGAGTTATAATCAATATCATATCCTTCATCTTCATCATTACAAGGGTCATCAGGGACACATTTTGTCATTAAAAACACAACAATTCTTGACAGGAAAATATCTTTTAAACGACTGTTTGGAAGTTCTTTTAATTCAGGTATTAATGCATTAAATAAATACAAAACTGGGGCTATCTCAATAATAATCTCAATTCGTTCTGGCTTGCTTTTTATTTTTGATAGGCTTGGTAATACATACTCACGAATAATTTTTTTAGGGAGTTCTTCACTTGTACGAGAAGCCATTTTTAAAATTAAAACACTCCATGCTTTAATTTTGTAATTTTCAGAAGGTAAGACGTCGATTAAATTTTTTAATTTTTCAATATCTTCTTCGGGTTTATCGCTTTTGTATATAAAACTTGCTAATAGCCTTACTGTTAGTTCGATACATAAGTAATACACTCCTACTGTGTTGGGAGAATCTAATAAAAATAGTTCTTTAACTTCTTTTGCTAATTTTATAAATTCATAAGCAAGACATTTATCTTTTAAAAAAGAGGCTTCATATGCTATTTCAAAGCCTAACTCAATTTTATCAGCAGAAATTTCCATATCTCCCCATGATTTCTTTAACTTCTTTATTACAATCTCTTGGCGTTCTTTTTGATTTTCATAGTTTTGCATTATGTATATCACTTTTACATAAAGCATTGCCTTACTCTTATTATCAATTAAGTCATCAATTTGATTAAAATAATCTTGAAAATAAGCAATATAGCCTTCCTTTTCTTGTATCGATAATTCATCTTCCAACTTTAACCTATCAATTATCTCATATAGAGCAATTTCTTTTATATCTAAATCTGTAATTTGATTAAAAAATTGCCCAACAAAATCGAAATTTATATCGTTTAGTGATTGTCGTTTTAAATACACACTTAAACTTTCCAAAAAAGCATTATCTCTGTAATTAGAATTATTTAGTTTTTTACAAATATTAAATGTTGTTTCTGTATAAGGTTTTACAAGGTTAATAATGATGTCTTTTACTATTTCATAATGTTGAGCTGTTTGATTTAATATATTATCAATACTATCTGATATATCTTTGTTAGCTATATCAGCATAAAAATCACCTCCTTGTATATTTTTTGCTGTATTTGCATACATAGATAAACACGTTGCTTTTACAGCCAAGTCAGATAGTTTTGAAATATTGTCATATATTTTTGATAGCTTCTCTTCTCCCTTTGAACTTTCAATTGCATACAAAGATTGGGCTATCAAAAGATTAATCTGTAATAAATCAATCCTATTAGAGTTTTTTTCAATGGAAGAAACATTCTTTTCTATCTTTTCAATAATTGCAGATGTTTTGATTTTATCTTTAATATATGGTAATGGGGTTGCAAATATTTTAAAATCATTTGCATTGGGTACATACCTATCACTTTTATCAACTACTAATTCAATTCCCATCTCAATAACATCTACTATATTATCATGCTCCCTATTTTTTAAAATCCAATTACGCAATAAGAATAGCTTTTGACTTGTGTTTTCAAGTTCTGCAATTTTATTTTTAATGCCTTCAATGCTTTGATTTGCAGATATAAATAATATGCCTTCGGCAAAGTCTTTGATTTTAGAGTTCCTAATTTTTGAATAAATCTTGCTATCAATGTCTTCTTTTGATAAATCTTCTCTATCTGTCAATTCATAAGAAGAAAAAGAAATTTGAGCCAATGCCCAATCAAAGGCATTATCGTTATCGCCTACACCTTCTGTTCCTGATAAAGTTTCTATTAACCTGAATGCTAATTTAGGAATAGAGTATATTAGCAATGAGGCTATTTCAACTGTTTTTTTTCCTAATACCTTGAAATCAATAAGGTCATATAAGTCATTTATTTTTTTTATTAAACTTGGCGTAACTTCCTGTTTACGTTGCACTTGTGATTTTGCAATAAATGCAAATAGTTTTAATCTATCTTCTTTAAGAAAGGCTAAATCGGCTAATGTTATTGCACTAATGTAATCTTCTAAAACTAAATTAGCGGCAATCTCCTGTTGCCAGATTCTTGTTTGACTGAGTTCTTTTAGAGAAGATTTTAATGTAGAATATTTTAATACAAGAGGTATATTTTTACTTTCTAAATCCTTTTGTGAGGCTTCTAATGCTATATCACAAACACGTTTAACAATACTAATACTCTCACTTTCTTTTAAAAGAGTTTTCCATTTGTCTCCACTCAATAATTTAATTATATCTTCATATCTACCAGTCTCTTTATACATTTCTGGAAGATTTATTAATGCCTCTTCCGTATTTTGATTTTTAAGAAGATAATCTATAACAGTATTATCTATTGTTGGCTTGTATTTGGATAGTTTTTTAGCTATAAATCTTCGTACTCCTTCAAAAATAAATTCATATTCACCTCTATTATTCCTTTGAACAAAGGGTATTTCATTTATAGAGTTTTGTATGTCAGACTCAGATTTTGCTAAAATTTTTGCTATTTTATTTAGAGGATATTTTATTTGTTGAAAAGCAATAGTTGCTAAAATCATTTGTTGCAAATCATCTTCTTGATTTGAATATCTATCCCAAAGAAATCTAAAAATAGATTCCATGTCATTATTAGATATATTATCAAGAATATTTTGTAGAGTTATGCCATGAATAGTTACTAAATTCCTAATAAAAACAAGTTTCCCTGCATTATTCTTACAAATTGTATTAATTTCTGAAAACTCACTTTCAGAGATATTTTTCCTAAATACTTGTCTTGCTTCTGATACTGTTAATGGTGGCATTTCCCATGATTTTGTATTTGGTTTATTCCCATTTTGGATTAAATCCTGATTTTCCTTTCCCGTCAAAATCAGCTTTATGCCTTTTTTGTAATTAACTTGTTTTATTAAATATTCTTTTATACGAATTTTATCATCCTCAGGAATCTCATCTATACCATCTATGATAAAGTAAAAGAATTCACTTGCTCGAGGTTTGATTTTGGTAACTGTATGTGATAAATACCTTTGTAGGAATGATTCATCTAATAATTTTTCATCGCCAAATTCCTCTTCTATCTCTTTCTTTCTTGTATAAAAACAAATTTGATTACAAAAAGCCTTTAAAATACTTAATGGTTGGTAAGTTTTTTTATCTTTCCCATCAATAAAATAGGCAAAACAATGATTATAATGCTTTTTAACAAATTGATGTAAAACAGTTGTCTTCCCTATGCCTTCACTACCTTCAAGGAATAATACATCTACACTTTTTAATTGTCCCTCTATCGTCTCTATTATGTTATCTCTGCGAACCTCATTATCTATATTAGGCTCGTAGATTCCACCACTTAAAGAGGCAAGATTTTTTTCTTCTGGTATTATTGCTGTTGAAGGAGTTAAAACAATTACAGCTTCTAAATTAGTATAATATTTTATGGTAAAATATAGATAAACTCATAGATAATTAGTAAAGAAATTTGATATGTGTGTTTGTAGTATTTCTGGGTTGGTATGAATATGTGCGTTTCTTTTATGATATGCAAAATGTAGATACTGACCAAAACCTGTATTATCTGATAAAAAATTATTAAAATCTGTATGATTATAAGAAGGTTCTTTCTTAGGTAATGCACCACTAATCGTATTTGTTTTGAAAAAGTCACCCTTCTTGGTTATAGTAGTGTTAAAATTAGGAGGATAATCTTTGAAAAATTCATCAAAACACCACTTTAATGCAGGGGTGTCATCATTTTTATTAGGAGGAGGTGTATATGTTTTTCCTAATAGGATAAGAATCTTTCTTAAAAAACTTTCAAGATTCAAAGCTAATTGTCTTACAAGTTCTTTCTTGTTCTCTTCATCTACAAAAAAACGCTTTATAACAGTTATGACTTCTATGTTTTTATCCAACTCTGGCATTTTGTTATCCAATAAGTATTTAAAAATTTCAAGAGCTTTATCAAAATCGACACTTGAAAATGTGGTATGATGGGTAAAATCAACATCTACAAAATTTTCTTTTAATACTTCTTTGATTTCTAACCAGTTGTAAGATGATTGCATAAGTCAATAAATTAAATGGATTATTTATCTATGATATTGTAAAAGTAATAAATATTTGGTTTTCAGTAAATATTAGATAAAAAATTTCCCTCTGGTTCAAGCGTTACGCTTGAATCCAAAAAAGGTTCAAGGCTGAGCCTTGAACCAGTATTTATTTAATCCACCAAGAGCTTCGTAACCCCTGCTACATTCATACCCCAAGTTTGGGTATAGATTTCGTCCGCTTCTTCGGGCGTAGTTACCAGAGCCAAGTTTTGCGCTTCTGCCTTGATAGCCAAGAGATTACCAATAGAGAGCTTGTTATCTAACTTTGCTAAGAGGGCTTTCACTCCTTTGAAATCTAAGTTTTGGACTATCTGCCCTGCAAAAGGCATTTCTAACCAAACTACCTCTTTTGCCTCTACGTCCAAGACCCCGAAGACCAAGCCCTTTGTCAGTCCTTGCGTTACCCTTACTTGGTGCTGTACGCAAGAAGGGTCATAAGCCACCCCAGTCGTCTCGGAGATTTTCATTGGGAACTTGGAGTTCATCCAGCCCACCACCAAGTTTGGAACAATCTCTCCCAGAATGTACGCATTGCAAGTGAAGGTTACATATTTCGCCTTTGCTTTACGTAACTCATTGATATTGATTTCAATGTACTCCGCAGTCCCTACCTTATTTGGGATACTTCTGATGTCTCCGCTATGCTTACAGCCTGTTGCCACCAAGTTGCTGTAAGAGCAGATTTCCGACTTTCCATTGTACGCAATCCACGCACTCAAATCCATGTCTAAGTGTTGTGCTGGCAAGCCTTCCCCCCACTGCATAAAGAGGCGAATTGTATCACCCTCCACAGGGAAGCGCGTTCCCTGCAAGGCAGAAGGCAAGTCCTGTACGGTTTCGCTTCTATCGCCAATAGACACAGGCATTTTGTAAAGCATTGGGTCTATGTACATGGTTTTGTTATCGTTAGCGATTTTCTCAAAGCGGTTTTTCATCGCCAAGAGGCACAGATACGCAACGTCTTGTTTCATGGATTCCAAAGCCTCGTCTTCGTACATATCCAGCAAGGCATGAGGTGCAATTCGCTTGCTTACCCCACCCAAAGGCTTCACACTGCGCTGAATGGACTTTGTAAAGTAGTTTTCTGCGTACATATTCAAGGTAAATACCAAGCGCGCAGGCACTTTGTCTATCACTTCGGCAAAAGCGGCAATGGTATTTTCTGCCCCAAACCACAACATATTCGCAAATAAGGAACGCGCAAACATTCCAGGTCGCTGTTTCAAGAGTTTGAAGGTATTTTCCTCGTCCACTTTCAAGCGGTAATGGTTCACACGACCTTGCCAAACCTCATAAACTTCGTTGTAAAATACATCTAAAATCTCCTTCAACTTCCCAAAACCTGTGCGTTTGCTGTACTCCGCCAAGCGCAAGGCACGAATGAAACGCACCCACATTTGTCGCTTTGGGTGCATGGCTTCGCAGATTTTCTCTATGTCCATGGGCAAGTTGTTCAGCCACTTTGCCACCATGAGGCCCTGCTTTCTGTTGTATTTCAACTTCAAAGCCGCCATTGTCTGTGTCCTCACAGACAATCCTGTCGCCTTTGCCTTTGTCCCCA
The DNA here is from genome assembly GCA_025455345.1 of Thermoflexibacter sp. Taxonomy (GTDB): domain Bacteria; phylum Bacteroidota; class Bacteroidia; order Cytophagales; family Thermoflexibacteraceae; genus Thermoflexibacter. The sequence continues at coordinate 11,092 of JALOMS010000145.1, forward strand.
AAGACAACCCTCCTACTGAAATCAAAGGTGCTAATGTTTTCGCATTGCTATTTTTCCTTTTGATGATGGTCTTAGGCTCGATGATTTGCAAAAAACCTGTGTGTTTGTACCACAAATAGCGCAAAATATCCGTTGGCGAAGCAAAAAGTGCCTGTGCCTTATCTGCCTGATTTTGTTCTATGTACGTATCTATAATCGTCATCAAAGTTTCCTTCATGCCGATTTTGACCTCTGGAACAGGCAATTCTGCCAAGAGCATTTTCAAGCTATCTATTTGCGTAGCGTCCAAAGCGGTTTTAGAAGTCAATAAGTCTTCAAAAAAGGCGTGCAATTCCTTTTCAGTCCACAATTCCAAGACTTTTAATTTGCTACCCTGCCCTATTTTTTCCAATTTCCCGAATTCAAAAGGTGTTCCGCAATATGGGCAACCGTTGTAGCGTTCCAAAGGAAAAGTACCATCAGGAATGACGTGTCCACACTGCAAACGCACGCCTCTCGCCCCAAAAACATTGGCGAAGAATGTCATAATGTGGTCGACTACGTTCTCGCCTGTTGGCTCGTCCCAACCCTTCACCAAGGGAGTCCAGTTCTTATTTACGCCCATGACCTCGCGAAAAGTATTGAGCAAGTCCAACTGAAACTTGGGTGTAGTTTCGTTCAATGCCCACAACAAAGGCTCGGAAACGCCGTAACCCAATTTTGCTAAGTTGGCGACAAGATTGGAGGTTGTGGCTTTGAGTACCCCACCCCCTGCCCCTCCCCATTGGAGAGGGGAGTTTTTTGCCCCAACCCCCAGCCCCAGCCCCAAAGGAGAAGGGGAGTTTGCTGCCGTTGTCTGTGTCCCCACAGACGACTTTGCTTCCACAAATACCGCCATTTGGCGCAAGCTGACTTTAACGAATGAAGTTTTCATTGTTTTTTTGCTTTTTAAAAACGACTGGCAGGGTCTTTGACCACTGACAGCGTTTTTTGTTTTTTAAAATTAGATAATTTGCCTACTGTTTTCACCCAAAGAAATTGAAGTAAGTAAGCATTGACCTTAAAAAAAATTGCTCCAACCCCAGCCCTTCAGTATGCACTGCGACCCCTTCTGGGAAAGGAGCGTATTTAAAGTCTTTCCCAGAAGGGGAAAGATTTAGATAGGGGCAAAAGGTTTATCAAAAACTTAGGTAATTTCCATGCTTGGTTTCATTAAGAGTGAAGTGCCTTTCGGCGAGAAGTAAGCAAAGATTGACCTAAATTTTTATCTTTGAACGTAGTCAATGGTCAAAGACTTTGACTATCGTTATTGGAAAGCAGGTTGGATTCGAACCAACGTCCTACGGGTTACAATCTTTTAGAAGTAAATTTTACTTGACCCACGTGAAGGTAATCATAAAATTTTTAAGTCCGTTGCTCTACCACTGAGCTACTGCTTTCATGTTTTGTAGCATACGCTTTAGCGTGTGAAGTTGTTTTTATATTACTATCGCACTTTACTCTCACACCCTGAAGGGTATGTTAATATCAAAAAGGTAATTGAAAAAGTGTGTTCTTGGGAAAAGAGTGTTTTCAGAAGTAACTTATTCTTGACCTTCAATTTGATGTTACAAAGTTCAGAAGGCAGTACGCAGTGGAATTGCGTAGTAAAAAATATTTTTGAAAAAATTTTATGAATTTATTTATAATATTGATAATCAGTGTTTTAATTTTTAAAATAGTTTAAAATAGTTT
>JALOMS010000146.1 GCA_025455345.1 Thermoflexibacter sp.
AGCCAAGAGCCAATCTGCTAATTTCAAATGCCTTTCGTCTTTGGTAACTCTGTATAATTTCACGAGGGCAAGTTCTATTTCTTGGTGCCCCGTAACCCAAGCGCGATTTTGGATTCTAAATGTTTCGTCTATGTGATTGGCAAAGCGGATTGCCACGTCCAAGAGTTTGCGCTTGCCTGTGGTGTTGTAGTAGGCAACTGCCGCCTCTATCAAATGCCCCGCACAGTAGTCCTCATGCTTTTCCATATCCGTCCAACGATTTTGTAACTCATTGAGAACGTAGTAAGTATTCAAATATCCATCGGGGAGTTGGGCGGCGGCAATCTTGTCTATCCACTCATCTGCTTTCTTTTCCAGTGCAGGGTCAGGATAGGTTTTGAGGGAATAGGCAATCGCTTCTAATGCCTTATACACGTCCGAGTCGTCATAGTAAATGCCTTCGTGCTTTTCGCCTTGCTTGCGCGCCACCTTCTCAAAGTTGCGGATTCTTGGCGTTTTTACTTCGGTTTGTAAAATACACGTTTGCAAGGTAGTAGTTGCCACTTTTTCCATTTTGGGCTTCCAAAAAGCGTCTGTAATGTTCACTTCCGAAAAGCCAATGGGCGCAAGCACTTGTAGGTTTTGTGCTTGTAAGGTATTGATAAATAGGAATATCAATAAAAAGACATATCTCTCTTTCATTGGATTGATTGGGCTTTTATGCGTAATATGAGGTATTGTTTATAGCTAAGTAAATGAGCAAAAATAACCGCCATAGCGACGGTTATTTTTGCTCATTTATCTATCATTTTATTTGAAACTATCTACCTCTTTGTAGGCTTTGATAAGGGCTTCTTCTCCTTCTTTTCCTGCTTTGGCGTTGCCATGCTCCATGCCCATTACGCCCGTATAACCTTTTTCAGCAATGAATTTGAATATGTTTTTATAATTCATCTCTCCAGAGGTTGGTTCTTTGCGTCCAGGATTATCTCCTATTTGGAAGTAAGCTATCTCGTCCCAACACATTTCTATGTTCTTAATGATATGTCCTTCGTTGCGTTGCATGTGGTACGCATCATACAAGATTTTGCATGAAGGACTATTCACCGCCTTACAAATCATATAAGTTTGGTCGGAATACCTCAAAAACAAATCTGGAGTATCACTCAAAGGCTCTAATACCATTACCAATCCTTGAGGCTCGAATATTTCAGCTCCTCTGCGAAGTGCCTCTATGACATTGGCAGTTTGGATACCTATGGGCAGATTGCGGTCATAAAATCCCGGAACTACGGTCATCCATTTGGCATTGACTCTTTTGGCGGTTTCTACACAAGTCTTACACGTTTTGACAAAATTGTCTAAAAATTCTTTTTTACCTGTGGTCAAAGAGGTTTTCCAATTATCTCCACCATCTACCACAAATACACCCATCGTCATGCCCAATCGTTGGAGTTCTTTGCCTAATTTTTCTTGAACATCTACGGTTCTCCCAAGCAAGCCATTGTCTTCTAAGGCTGTAAATCCTTGGTCTGCCATGAATTGGAGTTCTGCAAAAATGTCGTTGCCTGCACTATTTTTGAACATTCCGAAGTGAGGTGCATATTTGAGATTAAATTTATGCTTGTTTGTACTATTTTCGCCCGCAAAACAGGTGGAGGCAGTTGCACCTAATGCGCTCACCGCAAGGGTATTTCTTACAAAATCACGTCTTTTCATATTTACTTTATTTTGAGGTTTATATAATGCTAAAAAAGGTTTTCAAACGTTTGCATAATTCAAATATAAATAGGAATTTTCATTCATTATCTATTTTTTAGGATTAATCTTGCTTTGATTTTTCTTTATTTTTTATAATTCGGGCAAAATTCCTAAGATTTTTTCTAAACGTTTTTTCATGTCCTTGGATTCACCTACAAAGTTGTTGGCAATGATGACAAAAGCGAGTAGGTGATTGGATTTGGTATTGACATAACCCGCATAGCTCCGCACACGCGTCAAAGAGCCACTCTTGGCTCTCATATTTCCTTCGGCGGCTGTCCCACCCAAAAGATAACGAGCAGTACCTGTTTTTCCTGCAATCGCAAAAGAATTATAGAAATCTTTGAAAATAAGGCTTTGATGAGCGATTTTTAAGACTTGGGTGAGTTGCTCAGGCGTAAGTGCGTTGTAGTGAGAAAGTCCGCTTCCATCTTCCATAAAAAGCCCGTTGGTGTTTATTTTCTTCTCTTCCAAAAATTCAATCATTGCTTCTCTTCCTGCTTCGGTTGTACCCTTGTTTTTGCGATGTAAGCCAATCATTTTCAGCATACTCTCGGCATAAATATTAACACTTTTTGTATTGGTAAGCAAGACGATTTCCTTGAGAGGTGCAGAGAGGTGTTTGTGAAAAGATTTTCTATTTTTGTTCAAAGGAGATTTTTTTAGGCGCAAAAGTCTATCAGTAATAGGCTCTTTGCTAATCATTATTCCGCTTATTTTCAAATACTTAGTAAGCATTTTTGCACAAAATAGCGGAGGGTCTGGAATCGCCGCTTTGACGATGTAGTTAGCACGATTAGGAGGAATCGTTCCTTTCATATAACGAGGCGCGTAAGAATAAGGAGCGGCAAAGATATAGGCTTCATCTAAAGAGCCTTGCGCTCCAGTTTTTACTTCATTGACAAACTCCAACTCATCAATCTTGGGTTCGTACTTGAGGAATTGGGTAGCGTCTCCTTCGTTCTTTCCAGAATTAAAATAAAGCTCGAAGAAATTGTCATTGATAGATAGTCCACACGCTCCTGCCCCAAAATAGTTTCCTATATCTGACCAAGCCCAATTATCAGGGGCAAGATGCTCCTCGAAAATGCTGGCATCTCCCACAATCGCTCCATCTATCTGCTTGATTCCTTGTTTTTTGATAATTTCTACCCATTCTTTCATCAGCTTATCCATGCTATCTTTCCCAAGCGTAGGGTCTCCTCCTCCTTTGATATAAAGATTGCCCTTGAGTATGCCATTTTCTATTTTTCCATCATATTCCAAATGTGTTTCAAAATGGAAACTTGCTCCTAAGACCTGCAAAGCTACGGAGGTCGTTGCCAACTTGAGAATAGAGGCGACAATCATACTTTGGTTTGGGTTGTAAGAAAAAAGCATTTTATCTGCCTTCAGGTCATATACACAAAACCCAAAAGTAGCTGTTTTCATCTCTTTCTCACCCATCATGCGCTTGACTTCTGCACCTAAATCATTGACAGTCTTGCTTTGAGAATAGGCAGACAAGAAAAAAAGTAATTGGAAAATAAGTAAACAGAGGGTTTGTCCTATTTTTTTTCGCATTGGTCTTTACTTTTGAGGATAGATATAACCGTATTTTTGAGTAATTTCTGCCTTTTTCAGGGTAGCCACTTTTACTTTCATGCGAATATCTTTGATTGGTCTAAACATTTCGTTTACAGGCTGTTCTACTATTTTATCTACTACTTCCATGCCTTTAAGGACTTGACCAAAAATAGAATATTCCATATTGAGGCGATGCTCTCCGTTAGGATTTTGAACGATATAGAATTGAGAACCATTAGATTCTTTATTGGGATTTACTTGGTCGGGTTTGCGCGCCGCCGCCAAAGCCCCCCTTACGTGCATAAAATTAGGAGATACCTCCAAAGGGAGCGTATAGTCCATGTTCCCCTGTCCCCATAGCTCCACAGGGCTTCCATTCTTGCTATTAACGTCTCCGCCTTGAATCATGAATTGATTGATAACGCGATGAAAAGCCGTACTGTCATAAAACTTTTCTTGCGCCAATTTCAAGAAGTTTGCTTTGTGTTTGGGAGCTTCGTCAAACAATATCAACTCAATATCGCCAAACTCGGTCGAGATAGTAACCACTTGGTCTTCTTGGTTAGCACAGGAAAATATCATAAAAGTAAAAATAGCAATAAACAAGGTAATGACTTTATTCATAAGAAATGAAGTTTAAAATTCTGGATTTTATATATTTTATACTCAATCAAAAATGATTTTACTCATTTGTTTGACACCTTTGAGGTGTCAGACAAGTTTTTGACATAAAACCAATTAATTTTTAGTATATAAATGCAAACTTACTCAATTTTCAAGTTTTCTTGAAGGCATATTGATAAAATAGCAAAGAAGATTCTTTGAAAATTTTGTTAAAGTGTAAAGTAAACTTAACTTTTTGTAAAATATTATGTTATTTTGTAAAGAACATTTTACATTTTTAAGAATTATAATTTTACAAACATTATGGAAACAAAATTTTTATTCCCACATCGCTACAAGAAAGTTGGTTGGGTTTTATTAATCCCTTTTTTTATTTTGGGTCTATGGTTTACAATAACGGGGCAGGAATACGAGCCAGATTTTTTGACTTATTCCCAAGGGAAGTCTTCTGTTTTTGATGACCCTTCTTTTCTATTCAATTTGACCTATAACAACTTTACCAACGAAATCTTAGGGATTGGGCTATTGCTTGGGCTAATTCTGACTGCTTTTTCCAAAGAACGGATAGAAGACGAGCGAGTTAAACATTTGCGTTTGGAGTCCTTGTTATGGGCAGTTTATTGCAATTCTTTTTTGATTCTGATGGCATTTATATTTATCTATGGAAGTTTGTTTATGACGGTAATGACTTATGCCATGTTTACCCCCTTGATATTCTTTATATTGCGTTTTAATTGGTTACTATGGCAGGAAAAAAGACAATCTGTACAGATATTGATATAATGAAAAATAATATTAGAGTTGAGCGAGCCATTAAAAACATCACCCAAGCAGAGTTAGCTGACTTGGTGAAAGTTTCGCGCCAAACTATCAATGCGATAGAAAGTAACAAATATGTGCCTTCTGCGGTCTTGGCTATGAAAATTGCAAGGATTTTTGAGAAAAAAGTAGAAGATATTTTTACTTTGGAAGATGATGATTAGTAGATAACGAATCAAAAACATAGGCTGTCCAAAAAGTCATCTCTGCCTCAAAGATAAGACTAAATAAGGAAAAAATTAGCTTTTTGGACAGCCTTGTAAATTATCACTTGTTAATTGCTCTCTACCATCATGGTTTCCTCTTCCAAGATTTTTTCTAAAATTGGCAGAGAATCATACAATTCTTTATAAGACTGAATCACAAAATATTTTTCTTGGAATTTGTCGCGAATATAAGGCGTATGTACGATTTCTTCCACCTGAAAAGGAACTTTTGCTGGTTTGTCGCTTAGGCTATAGACAGACTCCCCATTGGAGGAAAGTATCCCTGCTCCATAGATTCGCAAACCTTCGGGGTCTTGGATAAGCCCAAACTCTACGGTGTACCAGTACAATCTGGCAATCATTTCTACCCCTAACTCATTGTCTAAGAATCTTAATGCAATGGCACTCAGTCCTTTAAGGAAGTTACAAAAATCCAGATTGGTCAGCATAGGAATATGCCCAAAAGTATCATGGAACATATCAGGCTCTTCCAAATAATCCAAATTTTCTAATTTCCTCAACCAAGTAGAAGCGGGAAATCGCTTTGTCAGTAATAGCTCAAAAAATTCTTTATTGGGTATCAGCCCCGTTACTACCTCGATACTCCAACCGCTAATCCCCATCAGATGCTTGTTAGTATCCTGATAATTAGGAATATAATCTCTGGTAAATCCTATCGCCTTAATCCCCTCCAAATAGGCTTTGGAGGCTAACTGAGGCAGGATAGTGATTTGTCGGTCAAAAAGCAACTGCCACACCTTTTGGTCTTCGGGCGTGTATTTGCTATAATCTTGTTGCATATTAAAACTTAACATCGTGTTATTTATTGGTTAAAGGTCAAATAATACTCAATAGAAATACAATAAGAACAAGTAAGAGAAAAATCTCATACATACTCCTATTATAAGAATACGAAAAAATAAGGAAAAGGGTGCAAGATAATCTATTTATGCTTCTGCGATGACTGTAACACCCGCCTTGGTCTTATCACCAATTTTTACACTAATCTTAGCATCCAAAGGTAAAAATAAATCTACACGCGAACCGAACTTGATAAAGCCAAATTCTTCTCCTTGTGTTACTATTTGGCTTTCTTTCACATACCAGCATATCCTTCTTGCCAAAGCTCCTGCGATTTGGCGCATCAGTATCTCTACCCCTTTGTCATTTTGGATAACAATAGATGTGCGTTCGTTTTCTGTGCTTGACTTAGGATGCCATGCTACCAAATATTTGCCAGCGTGATACTTCACAAATCTCACCACTCCCGAAATAGGATTGCGATTTACATGAACATTGATAGGCGACATAAATATAGAAACTTGGCGGCGCGGACTCTTAAAATATTCATCTTCTATGGTTTCTTCTATCACAACTACTTTGCCATCGCAAGGTGCTAAAATGTGATTAGGATTAATCGGCACTTTGACCAATGGATGACGGAAAAATTGTAAAACAATAAAAAATAGTATTAGGCTGACAATCAATACTATATTTTGTATAATGTTGTTTTCTGGAAAGAATTGCCAGATGGCAAAATTAATCACTCCCAAGCTAACGGTTACAAGTGCCAACGTAGGATAACCCTCTCTGTGTATAGTCATAAATATTTTACTTTATAGTTTGGGAGCAAATTTAAAAAATTAGTTTGGAGTTTAAAACAACAATGAAAAGAAACAAAATAGTTTAAACTTGTATTTCTATCAATTCTTTATCAGGTTTTGCATAAGAAAGTCTTGACAATCTACAAGTTGTGTGGTAAGAATCCAAAGAAGAACAAGTAACACTTCCTGCTTTTTCTATATCTATATATCCATCAGCCCCAATAACATCTTCAGGAATAAAGACTTCTACCACTTTGCCAATAAGCAAAATCGTTCCATTGATTTCTAAGTGATGTCTTTCTGCTAATTCCAAACCTATTTTGAGATGCGATTCTTTCACATAAGGAGCAATATGCCTATTACTAAACTCTGGAGTTAAGTTACACGCCTCAAATTCAGATACTTGATAGCGTGCGCTTGTTTGATGTGCCTGTTTGTAAAAATCAATACCAATATGATTCAATGTAAAATAACGATTAATCATTATATTTTCTAAAGTATGACGAGGCGCGGTATCTGGTCTAACGATTAAGCCAATCAAGGCGGGATTAGCTCCTAAGTGAAATACTTGGCTAAAAATAGCCAAATTGGTCTGCCCATCTGAGCCAATAGTCCCTACCAAATTTGCACTCTTGAATCCTGTCAATGAATTAATGAAATTGGTGCGAAATTGCTTTTCAAATTGTTCAAAATCAGATGCTAAATAATGATTAAATTTCATAATTTTTATTTGAAAGAACCAAATATGTAGATATAATGTTTGATTTTACTTTGGAATTCAATACCTTAGTAGTTGGATAGTCGATATCTATTTTATTTTTAAACCTTCCAAGATGATATACAGGCAAACTAATTCACTATCAATAAGTAATATCTATTACCAAAGCGCAATGATGGTTCATCAAGCCTATAAAATCTATACGGCTTTGCACGATTTCTTTGCAAATTTAGTCCTTGTTTCCCCTTTCCATAAAACAGAAGATGAAATCAAAGCGGAATATGAAGTAGTACAGAAAGCAAAAGAAAATCCCCAATTTTTTGCTCCTTTATATGAGAGGTACTATGACTCTATTTTTATTTATATCAATCGCAGGGTTGATGACGAGGAGATTACTGCTGACCTCACTGCCCAAGTTTTTTATAAGTGCTTGAAAAACTTACCACAGTACGAATTCCAAGGATTGCCTTTTTCTGCTTGGCTTTTCAAAATCACCTTGAATGAAATTAATCAGTTTTTTAAGAACCAACAACACAAGGAAAGAGCAGTCAGCCTTAAAGAGAAACACGTGAATATAATTTTTGAAGAAATCCAACACCATGATGCAAAAGATAAGAATGAAGTAGTGAAAAAATTATTGGAGAGTTTAGAGCCTGAAGATGTACAATTTTTAGAGTTGCGTTTTTTCGAAGACCGTTCTTTCAAAGAAATCGGCTTTTTATTAGGGCTGACAGAAGGCAATGCTAAAATCAAGACTTATCGCATCTTAGATAAACTAAAAATACTTGCCGAAAAACTATTGAGGTAGGAATCAAGTATAGGTCATAGTTTTGCTTACCATAAGTACATAAGCATTTTTATTCCAAAATACGCTTTAACATTTTTATTTCATTATCAGATACTTATGTTATTCATATAGGACTTATGGACTGTGCTGAAATTACATTTTCTGGTTCAAGCCTAAACCTTGAATTTTTTTTAGGTATAAAAGTAATGCTTGTACCAGTGGGAATTTAGAGAACTGTAAGCTCCCACTTAATTTCTAAAATATTCTGTGTGTTTTCTGTAACTTTGAACCTGTCATCTATGCGATAGCCAACGACCCACGCAATTTGATGATTAGAAACAAGTACCAGAGTCTTATCTTTGAGATGTATAGGGACTTTCAAATCACTTAGCAAATCATTGATTTTCTTTTTTTTACCTTTCATTCCCAAAGGATAAAATACATCTTCAGCAGTATAAGGTCTAATCACAAGCCTCTCCTCAAGTTTGTCAAAATCTAAATGAATATGATGAGTAGAAAATTGAAAATCAGGTATTTTAGGGAAAATAGAGAGAGAGAGCGTAAATGAAGGGCTTTGTACTTGCTTATTTGTCTTTTGGAAATAAAAGGGTTCGATTGGGCTACTACTTTTTGTACTAATAATCAATTCTTTTCTATCCCGCACCAAGCAGTGTGTATCAGAAAAGAAAATTTTACCAGCTTCTCCCTCTAATGATTTGATTATCAATTTGTTTTGAGCATAATTAAATCCAAAATCTTTGAGAATCTCATACAAACAAATTTCATACTCAAATTCTTCTTTGAGATGTTGAATATCAATGACATACGCACCTGTTTGTTCTTTTAATACCCGATTTTTAAAATCTGTTACAGACCGTGCAAAAATCCGCTCTACCGCACTTAGTTTTTCTATGTTTTCTTGGAAAGTTCCTTCCAAATTAGGATTAATTTGTTTTAAAATAGGTACGATATGGTGTCTGATGAGATTGCGTTTGTACTTATCACTTGCATTGGAGCTATCTTCTCTCCATTTTAATTTCTTTTTCTTGGCATAATCTAAAATTTCCTGCTTGCCCAAGCATAGAAGAGGGCGAACGATATGCCCATTTTTAGGCAAAATTCCGTGTAAGCCCGCAATTCCTGTTCCCTTGCTCAGGTTGTAAAGGCCCGCAATTCCTGTTCCCTTGCTCAGGTTGTAAAGGATAGTCTCTATACTATCATTTTGATGATGCGCCGTAACAAGGTACTGAAGGTGATTACTTTGCAAAATTTTATTAAACCAATCATAACGCAACTGTCGAGCGGCAACTTGGATAGAAAGTTTATATTTTTCAGCAAAATATTGTGTATCAAATTGTTCTACAAAACAAGGAATACCATAGCTCTCTGCCAATCGCCTTACA
>JALOMS010000147.1 GCA_025455345.1 Thermoflexibacter sp.
TCCCTCATCAAATCGGCAAGGGCTATCGCAGGTCGCAAACCTATCAACAAATGCGTGTGGTCGGGCATACAATAAATAGCAAGTGGTTTGTTTTCTCTTTCGTTTACTATTCCACAAATGTAGCTTTGCAAACGTTCTCTAAAATCTTCGCGAATTAGGTTTTCACGTCCTTTGACTGCAAAAACTAATTGGATATGAATTTGGGTATAAGTATTTGCCATGTTTTTCTAAGTTAATGATTTGCAGAGGCTTCATATTTCCTGTTGTTTTGCGAAGATGTGTATTTTTTGTGGGAAAAGCAAGGGCATTTTTTTCTTTGAGAAATGGAATTTCTAATCATATTCTCAACCATTTTCAAGGCTTAGACTTGAATCTTTTTTGGGTGCAAGCGTAACGGCTCAGTGAGGTAAAGAAAAGAATAGCCATCAAGGCATAATTGTAAAATTACATTTTCAATAGCTTAATCTCTATTCTATTGTTGTTGATTTCGTCATCATTACCAGCCAAAGGTCTGCTACTGCCATAGCCAACTAAGGAAAGTTGATATTTTTTTACTCCTTTGCTATTGAGATATTTACCTATTGTTTCGGCTCTTTTTTGGGTAAGAGTTTTGCTTAGATTTGACTCTATGGTATTATCTGTATGCGCCCCAATTTCTACTTGGATATTGGTATTATTTCTGAGCATTTCTGCCAATTCATCTAATTCCTGCAAATTATCCTTGTCTAATTCGCTACTATTATTGCCAAATTTGATGCTTGTAAGTTTATGAGGTTGTCCTACTTGCAAGGATTGATATTTTTCAGGAAGTACGTTTTTATTTTCCTGCGACGGAGTATCTGTAATAATTTCTTTTGGGGTATCTGTGGCAGGGTTTTTCTTTTTCTTAAAGCTATAATTTAGCATTATCTCATGTGTACCATTAGAGGCAACCCCCACATTCCGATTGGCTATTTCGTAGGCATAGCTTACCCTCACCTGCTCGCTTATCCTCACTCCTGCGCTTAGTGCATAACCGTAGCTATTCCGATAACCTAAAGAAGTCCAAGCTTTTCCTTTCCACTCAGCCACAATGCTTATATCTATCTGTCCAGGGAAGTTATTGGCAAAGCGATATAAGAAAATAGGCTCGATAGTCCAATCTCCTTTTTTGGGTTTAATCTTATAGGAGGCACTGAAAATAGAGTGATTTGCATAGCGCAAAAAGGCATTGTTTAGGTCAAACTTTGTGCTTGCTCCTCTGGCAAAGAGGTGCTGCACCCCTAATCCCAATTGTAAATGATGATATGTGTATAAAACGCCAAAGTTGCCATCTGCCCTGAATTGGTCGTCATTGCTATACAATCGCGGGTCTATGAGGTCTTCGAGCATTACCTTGTCCCAATTGATACTGCTGTACATTGTCCCCAAAGATAGTCCAAAGGAAAGTTTTTGATTGGTATTGATATTTACTAAGTAAGCATAGCTCAATAAAGCACTTGTTTGGGCGATTAGGTTGAGGTTTTCTCTTTTGAGAGTAGCTCCTAATCCCATTTTTTTAGCGGGTAGGGCGTGTTGATACGTTAATAAGAAAGTTTCTGGTGCGCCCTGAAGCCCAGCCCATTGGTTGCGATAGATAAGATGTAGTTGGTTGGCATCTTGGGTAGAGATATGGCTTGGATTAAATACAAAGCGATTAAGATAATAATGGGTCATGAGGGGTGCTTGCTGGGCGTACATAACTGCAATCGGTAATAGCATTACCCATATAAGAGAAATAAGAAATAACTTGTGAGTAAAAGAAGATACAAAGGTTTGCAAAAAAATATACAAGCGCATTTTCATATTTTTTGAGTGTTAAGTTCTATTCGCTAAACGAAAATAAGAAAATCTTATTGTTTTTGTACAATTTCTTTGCCTTTTTCACTTTATCTAAGGGCTTTTTTTATTTTGATACGTATTCGTACTCATAAATACACTCCAAGACACCGTCTTTATAGACTTCAATACTTCTAATTCTCCCGTCTTTTAGGGTTTGTATTTCTAATGTCCGTCCTATTTTTTCTTTATTTTTGTAGTGATTTGTTTTGATGCTTTTTTTATCTCCTTCTGTGGTAAATAGGCTCTCGTCTAATTGTTGGTCATTGTTCCCATACTGATATGAGTAGCTTCGTTTGAGCAGTTCATCTTTTTCATTGTATTCAAATAGTTCATGCTTCTGATATCCAACCTTATTTTGGGCAAAATCTTCATAATCAGTTTCTTGAATATCAACAATTTTATCATTTTTATAAGTAATAGTTTTGACAAACTTTGTAAGATATTTGGGTAAGTCAAAGGTACGCTCCTCTACTAATCGTTTTTTATCATCATATTTATAGGTAGTTACTTGGTGCATATAGACTTTTTTATCCTGCTCATGTATAGCCTCATAGCGTATTTTCAAATCTTTTTGGAATTGGAATAGCTCGGTTTTTTTGCTATCACTACTACTTACCACTTTTTTAGCCATAGAGTCATTGGCGGCGTATTCGTAAAGAATAGTAGATTGTTGTTTGTAATTGTAATCAGGTAAAAGCTCACTTTTAGAAGATAAGTTTTCTACCTGTTTGACAATCAATTTCTTAGAATTTAGAAAATGAGTAATTTCTACCTTCTGCGAAAAATTCACCGCCGTATAATGAATCACTGTTTTATTTTTTCCTACATATTGGTATTTTCTTGTGCCTTCGCCCCCGTCATTACCCTCAAATCCATGCCTATAATATTCTTTGATTACTCTCTGTTGTGCGTCAAAGTCTATTTTTTCATAATACAATTCTCTACCGTCGCCATATTCTCTTTTTTCTACTATTCTACCCAAGCTATCTTTGCATAACAAATCAGCAGAAAACTTTGTATGGGTGTGTTTGCCAGCCTCCAGTCTTACTTGCCAAACGATGACTTCATCACACCTCACTTGACAATAGGACGATAGAGAAATTATACACATCAAACCTAAGAAAAGATAACTCATTGGGCTACTATCATTTACTTTGATTACTTGACAATCTTTACAGTTGTCCGTCGATTCGTTTGATGTTCGGCTTCTGTTTTGGCTTTCTTGATTTTGGGTAGGTCTTCCCCATATCCTTTCGCCACCATTTTCTCTTGAGGTATCCCTTTGGAAATCAAATATTTAACAGCAGAGTCTGCTCTTCTCTGCGCCAATCTACGATTATAGTTGGCAGAGCCTCTCTCATCAGTATGAGAACCTAACTCTATGACTGTATTGGGATACTCCCTGTAATAGTCCAACAAGAAACTTGAAAAATCATCTAAGAGTTTGCCCGCTTCGGAGGTAATCCTCGCACTGTCATACTCATATAAAATTACTAACTCTAAGATGGAGTCTTTAGGTTTGCCTGTCTTAGTCGTATCAGTAGGCGCAAACTCATTGACTTTCAAGGTCAAGTCAGTATCAAAGTAAATGATATTTTCTTTTTTGGGCAGTTTGGAAACATCTACGCCCCTGCCAACAGTAGAGTAAGAATTTGACCCACTCAAATAGTTAATTTTTTGTCCATTGAGGTTGTAAATCTTGTCAATTTCTACTGGTTTTGGGAAAGAGAAATTTCCAGAAGCATCTGATAACAAGGAATCTATAAGCGTTCCATTATTATCATACAATTTAACACTTACGTTGGGCAGTAGTTTTTGTGTATTCTGAAGATTGGTAGAATAGGTAACTCCTCTTAGGAAATAAGTTACTGTTTTCTTTACATCAGAAGAATCATTGTAAAAATAATAAATATCGTCATCGCCCTTACCACCCTCGCGATTAGAAGAAAAATAACCTGAAACCTTACTTTTATAAGCAATGCCAAAGTCATCTGCGCTGGAATTCATAGGAGTTCCTACATTTCTTACCTTGGGCTGTAAAATAGGCTTTTTGGTAACTGTATCTATGCCTACTTGGACAGTATCAAGTACGAAAATATCCAATCCGCCTAATCCTTGGTGTCCCGTAGAAGCAAAAAAGAATCGTCCGTCGGGCGCAACATAAGGAAACATCTCATCACCTGCGGTATTGATAAGTTTGCCTATGTTTTGTGGACGCGACCAAGAACCTTGATTCAGGCGGGAAACATAAATATCATTTCCTCCTTGACTTCCTCCTTTGCGGTTAGAGGCAAAATAAAGCGTTCTTCCATCAGGAGATAAGGCAGGGCAAGCGTCCCAAGTATCATCTAAGGATATTTTGTCCAATAACTCTGGCTCTGTCCATTGTCCATCTTCGAGACGGCTGGAAAATAGGTTTACGTCTTTGTGAGGTTCTTTTTTCTTTCCACTGTTGCTACGCGCAAAAATCATTAGTTTCCCCCCTCTCCCAAAGGTAACTTCTGCCTCATGGTGTCCATCTAAATTGATATTTTCGCCAACAAACGGCTGAACAGCACCTGTATTTTTGATGGTATCCGTAAACTCGAAGGCATACAAATCTTGGAAACCTGTTCCTGTAGTCTCAAATACTTTTTCCTTGCGTCTATCACTGGCAAACACTAATTTTTCTCCATACATCATGGGTGAAAATTCTCCTGCGGAAGTATTGAGATTTTCTAAATTTGAGATAGTCGTATAAGAAGGCGTATTTTTTATTTTTTCTATCTCTTTCAAGTTTTTTGCTTCCTGTGCGGCTAAGCGCATTAGGTCAGCGTCCGCTCCAGACTTAGAGTATTTGTCCAAAAAAGCCGCCGCTTCCGCATACTGCTCATTGGCTTTGAGCGCATAACCCATATAAAAGTTTAATTTTGAGGCTTTTGCCTTTCCATCTAAGGCAGTGCGATAATACGGCAAAGACTCTTTGATACGATTAGATAAGCGATAACATTCTCCTATTTGGTAGTTAGTAATAGGAGCGTCTGTAGGATTGGTACTGAGATGTTTTTTATACAGTTGCATAGCTGTTTCATATTCGGCAGCGTCAAACTTGCTTTTTGCTTTTTGCATGGTGGTCATACAAGCTGAAAGCGCAAAAAATATTACCAAAAGCAATAATTTATTCATTGGTATATCAATTTTGTGTTACTATATTTTACTTATCAATATTAATAAAAATTCCTAAAATGTAGATTTTGATTTACAAATTTTAACTAAAACCCTACTTTAAGCGTAGAGGAGTTCAAAAAAACAAGACAAAGTTGCTTAATTTATTCTAAAATCATTGGTGTTTTTTAAAAGAATACCTAATTTTCTCATTTTTGGACTTATAAAATGCAAATAAAAACTATACGATTGGTATGAGAGGAGCGTTGCATAAGATAAATTTATGCTTTATCCTTCTTTGACTGTATATATAATCGCTACAAAATAGTACATTTATCTTGTTTTCTATTGTTTTGCGTTTTAGATTTGAAACATTAAATCCAAACTTAGTAAAAACATTGTACTTAAATATTTATTTTACATTTTTAAAATAAATTTTTTTAATTAACCTTTTAACAACTCAAACATAATGAAGTGGTTAGTTGATATGCTTACAAGTACCATTGGGCGCAAACTTATTATGGCTCTTACTGGTCTTTTTTTGATTTTATTTTTAACAGTTCACCTTTCGGGCAACCTCCAACTCTTGAAAGATGATGGAGGTAAGGCGTTTAATATCTATGCGGAATTTATGACTACTTTTCCGTTGATTAAGGTAATTAGTATTGGGAATTTTTTCTTTATCCTTTTGCATATTTATACCTCTATCGTATTGACGCAACGCAACCGTGCCGCAAGACCCGTACAATATGCCTATTTAGCAGGGCAAAGCACGAATAGCTCTTGGGCTTCTCGCAATATGGGGCTTTTAGGTACACTTATCTTGGTTTTCTTGATTGTACATTTGAGAGGATATTGGTATGAAATGCACTTTGGGGGTATCCCGACCCAAAACTACGGTGGCAAGGAAGTCAAAGACTTATACGCAGTAGTCAAAGAATCTTATAAACAGTGGTGGTATGTAGCATTTTATGTAATAAGTATGGCTTTTGTAGGTTTTCACTTGTTACATGGTTTCCAAAGTGCTTTCCAAACTTTGGGCTTAAATCATAAAAAATACACTCCGCTTATCAAAGCCGTAGGTTATGGTTTTGCTATCATTGTTTCGCTTGGCTTTGCCTTGATTCCTATGGTCATGTTTTTAAAAGGATAAAATCTGAGAAATAGCTTTACTAATACTCTAAAAAGAATTAGTAAAGCTATTTTATTTGGTAATTTGTGTCTAATCTTTAGCGCGCTTTCCAACTTGTATGGGTTCTGATTTCTGCCTTGAGTTGATTCAACATAGAATACAAGCCAAAATAAGTACGATTGAGATAAAGGGCTTCTTTTGAGCCTCTGGGCTTAGTCGAGTTTTTTAATTCAGGAGTTTTTGCCAATTTTTCTCCAAATTCGTAAAGCATTTTGAAGTATCCGTCATTGCCAAAATCAAAAGTTTCTGTTCTAAAAGGACTAACGGTAAGCCGAATCATGTCTTTGAAAATATTGGTAAACAATTCCTTCTCAGCGAGTGTATCGTCATTGTAAATAAAACCTAATTCATAAAAGGCTCGAATCATCATCTCGTCATCTTCTATGATTTGTGGATTGATTACTTTAAAGTGGACTCGATAATAATCTAAAGGAATGACTTTCACGCACCCAAAGTCTATGATGCCTACCGTACCGTCTTCTCTCATCAAAAAATTTCCTGGGTGAGGGTCTGCGTGTACAGCCAATAGTTCGTGCATTTGGAAGTCATAGAAGTCCCAAAGAGCTTGCCCTATACGATTACGCACCTCTTGAGAGGGATTACTTACCAAAAATTCGTTGAGATGCTTTCCCGTGAGCCAATCCATCGTCAAGATTCGCTTAGAAGAATATTCGGAGTAGTATTTGGGGAAATCTATATTGGGTATGTGAGCGCAGGCAGTTGATATTTCTACCCCACGTTCCAATTCTAATTCATAATCTGTTTCATCGACAAGCATTTGCTCTACTTCTCCCATATACATCTGCAAATCTTTTTCTTGTAAGCCAAGTATTTGTTTGGCAAAAGGTTTTACCATTTTTAGGTCAGAACTTATACTCTCGGCTACTCCGGGGTATTGTACTTTTACAGCAAATTTTTTATCCCCTTTGACTGCCTGATGCACTTGCCCAATCGAGGCGGCATTCACGGCTTCTTTGGTAAATGAATCGAAGATTTCAGTGGGAGATTTCCCAAAATATGTTTGGAAAGTCTTGACTACCAGAGGATAAGACAAGGGAGGTGCAGAGTACTGCGCCATAGTAAACTTGTCGGTATAGGCTTGCGGTAGTATATTCTTATCCATGCTCATCATTTGGGCTACCTTGAGCGCGCTTCCTTTTAACTCGCTTAGTGCGCCATAAATATCTTCTGCATTGGCTTTGTCCAAGCTATCCTTGCTTAGCTCAGGATTGACTACCTTTTGAGCATAGTGCTTGAGATAGTTTGCGCCTACTTTCGCGCCTGTTTTTAAGAACTTGGTCGCTCTCTCTACTTTCGAAGTAGGAATATTTGATTGAGATTTGATTGCTGGGTCTTTGGTTTCGTCAGCCATGATGGTTTATTTGCTAAAAAGAAATTTTACAAAATCAAAAGTTGCGTCTGCAATATTTTTCCCTAACAAATCCAATGTCAGATTTACAGACTTTTCTATTGCGGCATCAGTGCGCTCGAAACTCTTGCTATTATCGTATATCCAAAAGCGAATGATGAAAATGCTCTCCCACCACAATGCGCCCGCATAACGCTCCGTCAAAAAAGTGCGGTCAGCGATTTCTCCTGTGTAAACGCCTTCAGTGATGAGTTGGGAAACATAGTCGTGAAAGATTTGCTTGCTATCTTTGAGTACGCCTTCGTCAAAAAACAAATCTTTTTGATTTTTAAAGCTATACGTAGCAAATGTTCGGATATTTTTTAGATTTTCAATGAGCGTAAAGTAAAATGCTAAGAGTTTTTCTCTGACAGTATAGCCTTCATATACTTGTTCTTGTTGTATCTTCTCGATAGTTCCTTTGAAGGTGTCAGACCATATAGCCGCCTCTAAGTCATAAAAAGTGGTATAATACTCATAGAATTTTTTTTCTTCTTCGCCTAAATCTTTCATAAACAAATAAATAGATTCAGGGCGTTTCCCATTTTGTAAAACAAAATTAATGTAATGTTCTTTGATTTGTTGGTTT
This sequence comes from Thermoflexibacter sp., assembly GCA_025455345.1. Taxonomy (GTDB): domain Bacteria; phylum Bacteroidota; class Bacteroidia; order Cytophagales; family Thermoflexibacteraceae; genus Thermoflexibacter. The sequence goes on from JALOMS010000147.1 coordinate 8,194, forward strand.
TCCATTGTATTAAGACTAATGAATGATTGATTTATCTATATTTTTCATTCTAATTTATTAACTATGAATTGAAGAAAAAGGTTGTTATAATTTCAACAATTCATATTGGGCGGGATATATCTGGCAAAATGAAGTAGATATTTATCAATTTCGCCTTGCTCATAAAAACAAGCCGATTTATTTTTGAGCAGTATCCAAAAGTTTTGATTAATTTGCAGAGGTGGTTTTTCATATCGCTGTTTGCAGGTGAGAAACACCTACAAAGGCAAAAAAGTGTTTTTTAAGTCCTGACTTGGTAAAGCCGCTGTCTTTATGTATTATTTTAGAACGACAATACTATGAATTATAAAGAAATAAAGCCCAATGGATTTTTAAGCAATTTTGTGCAGAGCTTTTGGTATTATGAAACTGTCAGTACAGAAGTGCAACACACTATTTTGCCAGACGGCTATTTCGACCTCATTGCAGCTTATGTAAATGATACATTGACTACCGTCCAGCTTACAGGGGTTTGGACAAAACCCAAAGACCTCCAAATTCCTGCCAACACTCAATTCTTTGCAATAAGATTCAGGTTATTAGCTATTGAATACCTTTTTAAAAGAGAAATAAAATCTGTTTTGGATTCAACACTTGATTTACCACTTTCTTATTGGAATTTTGATAGTTACTCGTGCAAAGAGTTTGAAAAATTTGCGACAGAAACCTCATCATATCTGAACAACTCTATTAAACATCTCAAAAAAATAGATGATAGAAAGGTAAATCTTTTTGATGTCGTTTATCGGCATAAAGCAAGAAACGTTTCCGAACTTTCATCTCAAATATGCTGGAGTAGTAGGCAAATAAATCGTTATTTTAATTCAAAATTTGGTATTTCACTAAAAGAATTTTTGAAAATTGTTCGTTGCAATGCTTCCTATAAAGAAATTTCAAAAGGGAATATTAATCCACAAGCAGATGATTTTTTTGACCAGGCGCATTTTATTAAAGAAATAAAAAAATATACAAGAG
>JALOMS010000148.1 GCA_025455345.1 Thermoflexibacter sp.
TCCTCACTTACCAGATATTAAAGTAACTACTGAAAATGTGAGAAATGGAGTAGTAATTACTGTGTCTGATAAGGGCTTAGGCATTTCCAAAGATACAATTAACAAAGTATTTGAAAAGTTTTATAGAGTTCCCACAGGCAATGTCCATGATGTTAAAGGTTTTGGCTTAGGGTTAAGCTATGTGAAAGCAATGATAGAAGCTCATTTTGGCAATATTAGCGTACAAAGTGAACTTGGTAAGGGGAGTGATTTTAGTATTTTTCTCCCATTCAAACACGAGCCTCAAGAAGGATAATCTGCCGGAATTTCTGCTATATTTTTCCGTATCTATAATTCCATTTGCGTCCAACCGCTAATAGGGGGCATATTGATTTTTTCACCTTCTTTAGATTTGGTAATGACACCTATACTGTTGCTTAACCATTTGAAAAATGCTGAAAACTGAAGTTTATTAAGCGGTAGTGGAGGAGTAGCAGGGTGACAAATATGGGATAACTTTGCATGATTATAGTTTTGAACCCCAATCGCATAGAACAAAAATTTCTTATTCTGTACACCATGATAAATTTCTAAAGCCAATCCATTGACATCTTGGTCATTGTCAGGCTCTCCATCTGTCATCAAGATAATCATTGGTCTGTAGTAATTCTGCCCTGTTGTTTTGTACCATTGTTTTCGTTCTTCTACCTGTTTGATAGCCAAGCGCACCGCATCTACCAGTTTTGTAGTTCCGCGAGTTGTAAGTTGGGGCATATCAAAGTTACTCACCAAAGCTGGAGGCTGGATAATCCATACTTCACTGCCAAAAATAATAATGCTCACTTCCAAACGATTAGATGCTGTATAATCCTTAATGACCTCGTAATGAAAATCTATTAGCCCTTGATTTAGACTATCAATAGGCGCACCTTGCATAGATGAAGAAACATCTAATACCAAGATACACAAACATTTCTGCTCGTAGTTTTCGGGTGATTCACCACCAAATGGATTCATAGAAGAGATTGAGATTTTTGAAAATTATACTAAAATGGTCTTATTTTTTTTATCTGTATTCTTACCATAGGGTTTATGCCCTATATTACAAACAAAGTTAGCTTATAAAGGCATAAAATAAAATAGGCAATAGGGATATTTTTATAATTTATAAATAAGATAGTATTTTTCTTGTAAATCAACTGTTTATAAAAGGTATCTCGCCACAAGCACACAAGAGGCACAAGTTTGAATCACCAAATCCCCCTTCTTTCACAAATTTTCCTTAAAAGTGGACTCATATTACTCACTTTTTCTTATCTTTCTTTTTTAAAAAACCAATGAAACCATGACAGAAGAATTTGAAAATGCGAAAAAGTGGGTGGAGGAAAATGAGATTTGTAGGTTTGTATTCTTTTCGATTTTTAAAAGAAAAGAATTGTATGTAAATCCTAAATTTATATAACTTTGTGCTAACTTATTTGGTAAAAAAATAATGATAAACGAAATCACACATATTAGCAAGGTAGAAATCAAAAAACTTTGGGGCTATGAGGACTTAAATTTTGAGTGGCATTTGAATCCTGATGTCAATATTTTGGCAGGAGGCAATGGTAGTGGTAAAAGTACAATTCTTAATCTGATTGGAGGTGTATTAAGTGGTGGAGAATCTTTTGAAAAAAATGAAGATGAATTAATTGAACAAGTAAGTCTAATATTAAGTAATGATACAGAACTATCTTTATTTAGATTTAAAGAAACAACTTATGAGTCATTTGTTGAAAAAGCGAAAAACTTTCTTTCGGAAAAGAATGCGCTTGTTTTTAGACAGCAAAATGGAATATATTATAGAAAAAATGATGAGAGTTTTTTTATGCTCTTGTTAAATGATAAAAATATACAAATTGACAATAAAAGCTTTAGCAGCAAGGTAAAAGTTGCTCATGACTTAATCAGCACAATAGATAAAAAATTAGAGGAACAAGCTAATAAATATGGGGAGTTAGTAAACTTAGGAAAAATAAAACAAGCAAGAACAGATTTTGATTGGGAGATTGCTAAGTTAGTCGAGAAATACAAAGATTATCAAATAACTATTGGAAAACGTGCAATTGAAGCCCTTAAAAAGGGTACAAATGGATTAGACGAAATTGATGCGAAAAAAAAATTATTTTTAGATATCCTTGATGCCCTATTTATTGAAACTAAAAAAAAGGTAGATAGAGAGGATAGTAATATTATCTTTATTACTTCTCAGAATACTCAACTTAACCCCTATCAACTCTCCTCTGGTGAAAAGCAGATGCTCATTATTTTACTTACTGCTTTGGTACAAGACAACAAACCTTCTGTAATGATTATGGACGAACCTGAAATTTCTTTACACACAGATTGGCAAGAGCAATTGATTGATAATATTAGAAATCTGAATCCCAATGCCCAAATTATCATTGCAACTCATTCTCCTTTTATCGTTTCAAAGGGCTGGGCAAGCGAGAAATATGTGTTCCAAATGGATAAAATTAGGAAAGATAAATTAGTGTAGCTATGTCTGATATGCTTGATAATATTGGGAAGGCAATAGAAAAGCGAAATATACTTCACAATAGAAAGACAATACTTGTTTATGTTGAGAATGAGGATGATGTCCCTTTTTGGAAACATATCTTTTCTCAATCTGTTGTACCTACTTCTATCACACCTGTAACCAATGAAAAAGACGAAAAAGGATTAAAAAGAGGCAAAGAAAATGTATTACGTTTCGCCAATCAAGCCCATAAGTATTTCCTTCTGTGTATAGATAGTGATTATGATTATTTGTTTGATGGACTTACTCAAAAGTCGAAAACAATCAAGGAAAGCCCCTTTATTTTCCAGACTTATACCTACGCCATAGAAAACTACAAGTGCTTCGCTGAAAGTTTGTCACAAGTAGTATTAGAAGCTACGCTGAATGATACACAAATATTTGATTATGAAAAGTTTATGAAGGAATATTCAGAAATCATTTATGAGCTTTTCATCTATTCTGTATTTTATGACTTACAAAACCAATTGGAAGAAGAAAAATATAGGGTAGAATATATTACTCAAAAGCAAACCCAATCAGAGGAAGAATTGACAAATTGGCAAGCCCAAAATGCAATTCATCATATTTTTCCAATAGAAGCATTTTGTAAGGCAATAAAGATTTTGAATAAAGTAGATATTTCTGAAAATGGAAGGAAAAACTTGCAAGATATTCAAGTAGAAGTAAATAGTTATTTAGCCAATTTGCCTCAAATCAAAGAAGAAGATTTGCAAAACCTTAAAAATAGACTTTTAGATTTAGGCGTTTTTCCTCAAAATACTTATCTATTTGCACAAGGTCATACCATGCTGAAAAATGTAGCAATGATGTTTTTAGACCCTATTTTTAATGATTTGAAGAATAAAAAATTCAAAGAGTTTCAAGAATTAGCTACTAAAAATGAGGAATTAAATGTAAAAAGAGATGAATATAAAAAACTTGTTTTCACTGCAACAAGTGATGAAATGAACTCAATAGAAAGGGTTTTGTTTCACCATAAAAATTATACCCAATGCTTCCTGATGAGGAAAATTGAAGCAGATATAAGGAATTATGTATCTGTATTTAAATAGCTTTACCTACCAATACACAATACCTAATAGTATAATGTTATCCCCTCACAAAATTTCCTTAAAAAGTGGACTCATATCGCTCACTTTTTCTTATCTTACCTTTTTAAAAAACCAATGAAACAGATTCTCATTCTTATTTTCTTACTATGCTCTTGTCAGCCAAGCACTACACAAGAGCAAGCCCAAACACTTGTCCAAGATTCTGCCCTCAAATAAAAATACGACCCTTACAACAACCCCAATAAATACCATAATACCAATGATTTACAGAGGACAACACAGCCTACACCTGATTCAGTCTTTGAAAAACTTAAACCTATTTTTGAAAGAACAGAACCTGATAGAAGTTTAGATTCATTACTAAGCATACTGCTTCACTCTGAAAAGATAATGATAGATAACTCTTTTAAAACCACACATAAAAAGGATAAGTTTATAGTGGATAAGAGGCATAAGGAAAATCCAATAGCACCAACCTCCAATGCTTTGAATTTACTCGATAATCCTAAAAATGAGTTTAGAGTTTTTCAAGTTTGTGAGTTTGATAGTATAAAGGTCTTGTTTCATCAGACAGGCGAAGGTAATTTGTTCTCTATCAATGAGAAATGGCTTGATTTAGGAAAAATAAAGATTGAAAATGGGGAAGATGATAGCGAGGTTGGTGGTGGATTAAATTGTATGTGTGAAGAAATTAGAAAATTCAACTTTGCAAGCACAGATTACCTACTTATCACCACTGGGTACGAGGGTTGTAATGGAACATTTTGTATGATTATTATCTATCTATTGTACGATATTCAAAAACAAAAACTATACGCTTTTTCTGCATTCCCAAACCCCTTAGGTTTCGGGAATTTTGGAGATGTAAATAACGATAATCAGTTAGATTTCATAGATTTAGAATATGATTCTTATGATGAGCCTAATCCCTTTCATGTTTACGAAACAGACCAAGTAGAAGCAAAACTGACTCCTCTTACTCAAAATAGTCAAGGGAAATTTGTACCCCTGAAAGATGAAAAAAATCAGCCTTATTATGCTTTGGTAAGATTTAAAGGTGGCTTTTTTGCTACGAATAGTGCCAAAATAGTAGAGAAACATTGGTTTAGGTAAGCGATTAGACTTATCTTTCCCTATTTTTACCACCAAAAGCACAAAAGAATAATTAGAAACCAATGAAACCATGACAGAAGAATTTGAAAATGCGAAAAAGTGGGTGGAGGAAAATGAGATTTGTAGGGTTGAGGGAGATATGGAAGATAAAGGAAAAATTAAATCTTTTTTCCAAAACTTAGAAAATTATCTCAAAGAAATTGGCACAGAGCTAACAATAATGAGAAAAATTTTTAGTGTTACAGTTGAGATTGCTCTAAATATTCGTTCTCATGGACAACAAGCGGAGAAAATGCCAAATTTCCAACATAAAATCACAGCAAGTATTTTTGAAAATGAATGTAAGATTTTAGGAGAGAATTTGGTCAAAAGTGAAGCAATTGAAAAAATAATAGAAAAAATTGGAAATATAAACCTGTATGCCTACAGTCCCATAAAACTAAAAGATGCGTATAAAAAAATGATAAGTAGTGGTATCTTGGGCGAAGGAAGAGCAGGTATAGTTTTTTTTAGCATAATGCTAAAATCTAATCACAAAATCCTCTACCACTTCGAGCCCATCGATAGTGAGTATAGTTACTTTTCTATGATTGTTACAGTGAAGGAAAATAATTAGCTTTTCTTACTTTTACCACAAGTACACAAGTTGCACAAGGAAATACATTTAAAAACCAATGAAACCATGACAGAAGAATTTGAAAATGCAAAAAAGTGGGTGGAGGAAAATGAGGTTTGTAGGTTTGAGGGGGAGATTGATAGAGATAAAATAAAAGCAATTTTAGTAGAAGTTGATAACTATATGATTTCAAAAAATACAATATCAGCACTACGAAGATATGCCTTGAATACTTTTGTTGAAGTCCTACAAAATTTAATTAAAAACATTGATTATCAAGATTTTAACAAGAAAACAATAGTCATAGGTGAACTAAATAATGAATACAAAATTTTTGGGAGAGGAGTTATTAAAAATGATTTTATAGAAGTGAAAAAATTACCAATTGACTATTTAAATGAAAATATTGATAATCGGGAATTACTTAAAAATTTGTACAAAAATGTCATAAAAAATCTTCCAATTCCTGTTACATATATTGGTCTTGGCTTTATAGATATAGTACGAAAATCAAAAAACAAAATCCTCTACGACTTCGAACCCATTGACAGTGAGTATAGTTACTTTTCGTTGATTGTTAGGTGCAGATAGATAGATAGATAGATAATTGGCTTTGCCTATTTTTACCACAAGAAACACAAGGAAATACATTTAAAACCAATGAAACCATGACAGAAGAATTTGAAAATGCGAAAAAGTGGGTGGAGGAAAATGAGATTTGTAGGTTTGAGGGTAAATTACAAGATGGTGATGATAAGGAGTTTAAGAAATTTCTTGCATTGACAGAACGCTATTTAAAGCAACGAGGAGCAGAAGGAGCAATACAAAGGAAAATCTTTAATTTGTCCATTGAACTTGACTATATTGAGAGGCATAAGAGGGAAAATCAAAGAACCATTGTTATTTCAGGCAATAATCTACAAGAATATCAAATTTTAGCCACCTATATCTTACAGAGTGAGGTTGTTAAATCTATAATAGAGAATATTGAGTATGGTAATCTTTGTATAAATGATGTGGAAAAATTTAGGGATTATCGTAAAAGATATTTTTTTGCTGGCTTTTTATATATATTTCTATATTGTTCCAATCACAAAATCCTCTACCACTTCGAACCCATTGACAGTGAGTATAGTTACTTTTCTATGATTGTTACAGTGAAGTCATAATGATAAACCCACAAGGTTTTATAGAGGAGCGCATTAAATGGTTATAAATTGAAAAAAGTCCTGTTAAGGACTTCCAGTCTGGGACTTAATATTGGTAGAAGTATTTATGCCACCAGAAACAAACTCCGTGAGGAGTTTAATATTTTTGCGCTTTATTCAACTCTTGACAGAGTTGTATCATTACTTATCAAACTTATTTCTACCAATAGTAAATCGAATCGCAACGGCGAACCGTTCCTACGGAGTATAATAATTATTCATAGCACGAGTTCAAAACCTTGTGGGTTTCCTCACTTTTCACAAATCTTTCCTTAAAAATAGCAAACTTCCACAAACTTTCTTAGTTTTGAACTTCAAACCAAGCATATCATTTCCTATACTACATCAACCACTTTTATTTTTATCAAATTTTATAAAATATTAGTAATCAGTGTTTTATAATTCATAATTTATAATTAATAATTCATCATTACAAAACATGAAGCGACTTTTATCATTATCCATAATGCTTGTGTTAGCACAAGCATTATTTACCTTACAAATCTACGCTCAGAAGAAGGGCGGAACGACTACTGCGGTTACTTCTGCTACCAAAATGTACGACAGCACCCTTTACAATGCCTTGGAGTGGCGAAGCATTGGTCCCTTCCGTGGAGGGCGTTCTTCTGCCGTTGCGGGCGTGGAAGGGCAACCCAATGTCTATTACATGGGTAGCGCGGGCGGCGGCGTGTGGAAAACCACAGACGCTGGAAACACGTGGGCAAATATCTCTGACGGCTATTTTGGTGGCTCTATTGGCGCAGTAGCAGTGGCAGAATCTGACCCTAACATCTTGTATGTGGGGGGCGGCGAAAAAACGGTGCGCGGCAACGTATCGCATGGCTACGGACTTTGGAAAAGCTATGACGCTGGCAAAACTTGGCAGTCCGTAGGGTTGGAAACTTCCCAACGCATTTCGCGCATTCGCATTCACCCAAAAAATCCTGACATTGCCTACGCCGCAGTGATGGGACATTTGTTTGGGGCGAGCGAAGAAAGAGGGGTTTACAAAACCACAGACGGCGGAAAAACTTGGAAAAGAGTGCTTTTTGCCAATAACCAAGCGGGTGCAGTGGACTTGATTCTTGACCCGAACAACCCAAGAATCATGTTTGCAAGCACTTGGCGAATCATCAGAACGCCTTACAGTTTGGAAAGTGGTGGCGAAGGCTCTGCACTTTGGCACAGCACAGACGGAGGGGAAACTTGGAAAGACATTTCTAAAAACAAAGGGCTTCCCAAAGGCACTTGGGGCATTGTGGGCGTTACCGTTTCTCCTGTCAATTCCAATCGCGTATGGGCAATCATAGAGAACCAAGACGGGGGCGTGTATCGCTCTGATGATGGGGGAACTACTTGGGCAAAGGTAAATGAAAACCGCAATTTGAGGCAGAGGGCTTGGTATTACTCTCGCATTTTTGCAGATACCCAAGACGAAAATATGGTGTATGTGGTAAACGTAAGCTACGGTGTTTCCAGAGATGGGGGTAGGAATTTTGAAATGAAAAATGCCCCACATGGCGACCACCACGACCTTTGGATTTCTAAGCAGAACCACAACTACATGATTATTGCTGATGACGGTGGCGCGCAAGTAAGCCTTGACGGAGGGACAAATTTCACTACTTACCACAACCAACCTACCGCCCAATATTACAGAGTAGTGGCAGATAACAGTTTCCCTTATCGCCTTTATGTGGCACAGCAGGACAATTCTACGTTAAGAGTTCGCCACAGAAGCACTAATTTTGAGGGAGTTACAGAAAAAGATTGGGAGATAACCGCAGGGGGAGAAAGTGGACACATTGCGGTCGACCCTAAGAACAACGACATTGTCTATGGGGGTTCTTACGGTGGCTACCTCACCAGAGTCGACCACAAAACAGGCGAAGAAAGAACCGTAGATGTTTATCCTGACAACCCCATGGGCGATGGCGCAAGTGCGATGAAGTACCGTTTTCAGTGGAACTTCCCTATTTTCTTCTCGCCCAACGACCCTAATGCGCTTTATGCCGCAGGAAATCACCTTTTCAAAAGCACCAATGAAGGACAATCTTGGGAAAAAATAAGCCCTGACCTTACCAGAAATGAACCTACAAAAATGGTAAGTTCGGGCGGTTCTATCACCAAAGACAATACAGGTGTGGAATATTACTGCACGATTTTCGCCGCTTGCGAATCACCTTACGAAAAAGATTTGCTTTGGGTAGGCTCGGACGATGGCTTGATTCACGTAAGCAAAGACGGTGGCAAAAATTGGGCAAACGTAACGCCTCCGAAAAAAATTATGCCCGAATGGTTGATGATTAACAGCATTGACCCGCACCCATTTGTAAAAGGTGGGGCTTACGTAGCTGGTACGCTCTACAAAGGCAATGACTTTGCGCCTTACTTGTATAGAACCTTAGACTACGGAAAAACTTGGACAAAAATCACCAATGGAATCCCTAAATCTCACTTTACCAGAGTGTTGCGTGCTGACCCAGTGCGTCAGGGCTTGCTCTATGCGGGTACGGAAACGGGAATGTATATTTCCTTTGATGACGGTGCAAATTGGCAACCTTTCCAACTCAACTTGCCTATCACGCCTATCACCGATTTGACGATAAAAGATGGCGATTTGATAGCCGCCGCTACACAAGGCAGAAGTTTGTGGATAATAGACGACCTTACGCCTTTGAGAGAGCTAAAACCAGAACACAAAGACAAAAATTTGATAGTTTTTACGCCAAGAAGAACTTACAAAATAGACGGTGGAAACTTTGGCAATCCTAAATTGGTAGGGAAAAATCCTCCCAACGGTGTAACCTTGCAATATTACCTCAAATCTGCACCCGACTCTGCCAATGTACTTACCATTGAAATTTTGGATAGAAACCAAAAATCCATTAAAAAATACGCTTCTAACGCCAAAGAACGCACGGACATGATAGAAGCAAAGGCGGCGGGCAATCGCTTTACGTGGAATATGCGCTACCCCAATGCGGAAACTTTTGAGGGCATGATTTTGTGGAACAGAGGTGGTTTGCAAGGCGCAATGGCTGTCCCTGGCACTTATTACGCAAAGGTAAAATTTGGCAAGGATTCCACAACCGTACCTTTTGAAATCGTGAAAGACCCAAGACTAAGCGTAAGCCAAGAGGACTTGCAAGCGCAGTTTGACTTCCTCATGGAAATCAGGGACAAACTCACCGAAACGCACAAGGCTATCAAAGACATCAGAAGCGTAAGGTCGCAAATGAACGCCTACAAGCAGTTTTTGGACAAGGACAAGCACAAACAAGTCCTCGACAACATCAAGGATTTTGACAAGAAAATGACGGAA
>JALOMS010000149.1 GCA_025455345.1 Thermoflexibacter sp.
TTGTAATTGTTTTTGCATTTGAATCAAAGCATTGCCCAATATATCATGCTCGCTCGCTGGCTGAAAGACCAGGTCAAACTTTCCATCTCCTACTTTGAGGGCAAACTCGCTCGCTTTTTTGAGATTCTCGGCTAATTGTAATCCTGCCTTGACTATGGCGTTAAGCTCATCTTTTGTTTCATATTTTTTTTGGTCTATCTCCCCCACAGCCAATTTATTGAGCAAAGAAACGGGACTGGAAATAGAACGGCGCAGGGTCAGAATTAAGGAATAAGAAATCCCCCCAATCAGTATAATAGCCAACGTTCCCAATACAACAATGGTAAGATTTGTTTTTTTGATATTTTCCTGAATCAAACTCACTTCTTTTTTCAGTAAGGACTGCTGTGTCTGAATCAAGGGCTGAATAGTATTGGCTATTTTTTGCCTGATAGGTGTTGCTTCATTGCCGAGCATTTCTACCATCTTTTTTTGCGTTTTTCTATCTTGATTGTACTGGGCAAGTTGTTCTATGGCTATGGCATTGACACTATCGGTACTGATGCCTTCATAATTAAAAGCACGTCTATTGTCTAAAAAATACTTATCTACTTTATCCTGAACATTTTTAAAGTCCTTCAAAAGAGCCTCTATTTCTTGAACTTTTTGGCGGTCAGCTTTGGAGTTCGATTCGCTACTAAGCTGTTTTAGGATTTCTAATGCCACATAAATTTCTTTTTCCCATGTCAATGTTCGTTCCCTTCTCGAACTCTCATCTCCCGACATAATATACGCCTCTTGGGAAGCTGTAACCTTATCGAGTCCACTGGAAAGACTGGAGGCGGCAAGAGCTAAGGGTATTTCTAAGTGTTCTACGTCGCGACTAATCCGAAAGGTTTGTTGGTTTTGTAGATAAACAATGATGGAAAGTGTAAAAAATAAAAATAATGAAAGAAAAACCAGCACTACTGTCCGTCCTTGGATAGTATTGAGATTGAAGCGATTGATAAACTCACGAACATCTACCTGTCGATGTGTACTTTTTTGCATATAGTTTTCTATTGAATAAAACGAAGGAGGGTAAATGATAAATTCAAAGATACAAAATTTGAAATTTTAAAGTAAAAAATATCTGACAAAAATACTGACAAAAATCATATTGGCACACTGACATTTATCATTTTTTATATGCAAATGCTTGTGTAATTTTATTTTATCAAAACTAAAGCAAATATGATAGAAAGACATGCTAACGAAGTTACTATTTTTTATAATAGTAATTCGCATCAAGATAAAAAAATAATTGCATACGCTCAAAGTAATTATGATTTTGTAAGAACTATAGATATTTCCACTGAAGCCATCAGAGGTACTATTTTCGAGGAAATTGCTCTTAGACTTAATACTTCTATTCGGGAGTTATTGAAAAATAATGAAGATATACCAGAACTTGGCTCTGATGTAGATTATATAAAATTTATCCAGCACAATCCTGAGTCGTTAAAAACCCCCATAGTCATCAGCAAGGATAAAGCTATTTTTGCGAATACGATTGGAGAATTTGAAAAAGTATTGGGCAAATAAATAATTTGTGTTGAGGGAATATTAAGGTAGTTATTCCAAGAATATTGATAGAAAGCAACCAAAGATGTGATGTTTTCTCGGAAATATCTCATCTTTGGTTGCTTATGGGGAAATTATTGGTAAAATGATGAAAACAGTTCATCCCTTAGTCTGCCATGCCAAATCTCTCTGCTATAATTTTCTCTGTAAACTCTCGTACAGGTTGGAACTTGATTCTTTCTAAAATATCATCTGCAAAGGCAAAGATGAGCATTGCACGTGCTTGTTCTTGAGAAATTCCTCTGGAGCGCAGGTAAAACAAAGGCTCCTCATCTAATGCGCCTACCGTACAACCATGCGAACACTTCACATCATTTGCCCAAATCTCTAACTGTGGTTTAGTATCTACATTAGCAGTGGGCGCAAGTAAAATATTTTTGTTGGATTGATACGCATTAGTCTTTTGAGCATCCTGTCTTACAAAGATTTTCCCATTAAAAACCCCTGATGATTTTTCTGCTAATAAGCCTTTGTAGAGCTGATTGCTCTGCGAATTGGGCAGGGCGTGGTCCACAGAACTGTGATTATCTACGTGTGTGCTTCCTGTAACAGCATACAAACCATTCATAAAAGCCTCACAATTTTCACCATTGATTTTGATATTCAGGTTATTGCGAACTATCTTACCCGCTAAAGTAACAGTGGTATTATTGAATCTACCATCGCGCTCTACGTAAGCGTAGGTAGTCCCTATATGAGAGGCATTTTCCTCTTCAGTTTGTATTTTGTAATGTTCGCAGTAAGCATTTGGAGCTACATAAACTTCTGTTACTGCGTTGGTTAAAGTTGAAAAAGGTGTCAGTGTACTACTAAAATGCTCAATGACTGTAAGACTGCTATTCTTGCCTACGATTACTAAATTTCTTGGATGGCAGATGACATCGGTGGCATTTGCGTCTGCTATAAAATGCAGAATAACAGGAGTCTGCACTTCTTTATGATTAGGTACGTGGATAAAAACGCCGTCTTGCGAAAGAGCGGTATTGAGAGCGACAAAGATTTCCTTCTCAAATTTTGCATACTTAGCAAAGTGATTGGCAATCATTGTATCTTCGCTTTGCAAATATGCTTCAGATAAGTTGCTGATTTGAAGTTCGCTTTCAGGAGAAATAATATGAGAAAGTTCTTTAACATATACCCCATTTACAAAAACCAAAATATTTGCTTCTTTTTCGTCATACTGATTGACAAAACGAGCATATTTGCTTGAATCTGCAATACTTGCTACTGGGAAAGAGTATGTTTTGCTGACTAAGTTTTTGAGATTGGTATATTTCCATTCCTCATGTTTGATAGTTGGCACGTCTAAGTCAGCAAACTCCTGTATAGCAGAGGTTTTGATTCGATAAATAGCCTCTGATACTTGACTGGACTCTTGGAGTGTTTCAAAATGAGAAAGTATATTTTCTTTAAAATCCATTTTTTTACTTCAAAATAAGTGAGTTAATCATAACAATAAATCTATAAAAGTTGCTATCTACTAAGCCCCTACAAGTGCGCTTTCTTCTTTAATCCAATCATAACCTTTTTCTTCTAATTCTAAAGCAAGCTCTTTGGTGCCAGACTTTACTATTCTGCCTTTGTAGAGAACATGCACATAATCAGGCACGATATAATCCAACAAACGCTGATAGTGAGTAACTAAAATAGTAGCATTTTCTTTTGTTCGCAGGGTATTAACTCCGTTTGCAACTATCCTCAAGGCATCAATGTCCAAGCCTGAATCCGTCTCGTCCAATATTGCCAATTTGGGTTCTAACATTGCCATTTGGAATATTTCATTGCGTTTTTTCTCTCCACCAGAAAACCCTTCGTTGAGCGAACGACTTAACAATGATTGGTCTATACTTACTAATTTTATTTTTTCTTTCATTTGTTTGAGGAAAGTTACCGCATCCAAAGGGGCTTGTCCTCTGTATTTGCGAACTGCATTGACGGCGGCTTTCAAAAAATTGGTATTGCTGACTCCGGGGATTTCTACGGGGTATTGGAATGCTAAAAATAAACCTTCTCCTGCCCTCTCCTCTGGAGCAAGTTCCAATAAATCTTTTCCAAATAATTGTACCTCGCCCCCCAAGACCTCATAATCCTCACGCCCCGCTAATACTGAGGCTAATGTACTTTTACCCGAACCGTTTGGTCCCATAATCGCATGAACCTCTCCTGCTTTCACCTCCAAATTAATTCCATTTAATATTTTCTTTTCGCCAATAGCAACTTCTAAGTTCTTAATACTTAACATGATATTTGTAAAATAGGGTTAATAAATGCTATATTTGTAAACTTGGACTTTCTAAAAAAGTGTGCAAATTTCAAAAATAATTTAGAATAATTCTAAATATTCTTACTTTAAAACAGAAAAAAGTAAAGAATGTTTAGTTTTGGAGAAAAAAAATAGAATTTATCTTAAACAAGACACAATATGACAATCCTTCCTTCTACACTTGATTTTTTAAAAAGTTTGAAACAAAATAATACTCGCGAATGGTTTGCCGAACACAAGGAAGACTATGAGCAAGCACGCAACAACTTCAAGGATTTGGTAAATAGACTTCTCCAACAATTAGTTGCCTTTGACGAGCAGTTTGGTATGATGAAGGCAGAAGATACCATGTTTCGTATATACAGAGATGTACGATTTTCTAAAGATAAAAGTCCTTATAAGCCTCATTTCAGTGCTTATTTCTGCAAAGGAGGCAAAAACTCAGAAATGGCAGGATATTATATTCATATAGAACCAGATGCCAATTTCTTTATTGGAGGAGGCAAGTGGATGCCCCAAGGAGATTTACTCAAAAAAATCCGCCAAGAGATAGATTATAACATAGAAGATTTTTTACAAATTATTGGGAATAAGGATTTTAAAAAATATTTTACAGAATTAGAAGGCGAAAGGCTCAAAACAATTCCTAAGGGGTATGCCGCAGACCACCCTCATCTGGAAATCATCAAATTAAAGAGTTTTATTGCAAGTTGTACTTTCTCTGAAAAAGATGTTTTATCAGAAAATTTTGATGCGGAAGTAATCAAGAGATTCAAGGTCATGCAACCACTCATAGATTTCTTAAATCAAGCTATGGATAGCTAAGAAATTAACTATTAATGATTTGTGGTTTGTTAGTGGAGCTGGGGGGGGTTGCACACATTAATCTTAACTATTTGAGAATAAATCATATACAATCCAATAAAAATCCATGTTACCAATATTGTTACTAAACAGGCTTTTTACAGCTAGAAAAACAGCAAATAAATAAGTTTCAATAACATTATTTTTTAGGAGTGGTTACACGCTTTTTTGTGTTACTATCAAATCATTTTTTTCTTTCTCACTCCTTTACACAACTTCATTTTCTTTCCCAACAAAACAAAAACCGCAATTATGTTATTTATAAGCAGTTGCACCCTTTGATTTCTTCATACAATCTCCACCTTTTTAAATCTGCTCTAAGTGTACCAATGCTGATACCTATCAACTCACAAATTTCTACTCTTGTGGAAAAGACACGATAGAGCAACTTTTTGAATGAATTTACGGTTATTTTACGTTAATTTAACGTTTTTACGACCGTTTAGTGATTTTTCACAGATTTATTTTGAACGTTAAGTGAACATTAATCAAATAACTTTCGTTTATTATTTATAAATCAACAAATAACAAAATGACAAAAGAAGAAAAAAAACAGATGACACTTGACCTGTACGAACAGGGGCTATCATTGGGAAAAATCGCTGAGCAAGTAGGCGTAAGTAAAACAACAGTTCACAACTGGGTGCATGAAGACGATGAGGAAGAAAATGAGGAAATAGACTTTGATGAGTATGAGCCTATCAATATATCATTTGGTGATGAGAGAAAAGGCTTATCAGGCACAGAACTCATTACATTGGAAAAAACACGATTAGAAGGTATCAAGGCAATCAATGAGCAAAAGTTTAAGCTAAAAGAATCTGCTTTTAAACTCAAGGAACTTGCCAAGGAGAATGAACACAAACGAGAGTTAGCCCGAATCAAAGCCCTGCAAGAAGAAAAGGAAAAGGAAGCCCAACGACTAAAAAAGGAGAATGAAGCAAAAGAGAAAGCCAAACTACAAAAAGAGTTTGATTTCAAAAGAGAATCCTTGCATGAAAAAATCAGAAAGTTTGCAGAACTTTATCTTGATTTAGATGGAGAGAAACGCACAGTAAGACAACTGAAAAAGAATATTGTGAACCTCAAAAACTGCCTATCAGAGCTTATAGCAATGGGCAAACAGGCAGATTTAACCTTGAAGGAAATCAAAACCTTGCCTCACTATGGAGTTATTTCTTATATGATTTCTGACTTAGAAAACATCATAGAGGATGAAGAAGATACAGAAATTATTAATTGGAATACAGACGATGACGACACAGAAGCCCTTGAACCATTCTTGGAGGAAGTTGAAGAACTAAACTTTGAATTTAACCCAGTGGAGGAGGACTAAGCAAATGAGAAATACAAGACTTAGAAGGAAATATGGCGTTGGATTAGGGTATATAGTAGATTATACAGCAAATGCAAAAGCTGAAAAAACTCAAAAATTAATTTCTGACATTGTAGGAATCAGCAATGAAGTAGGGGGAGTATTTCAAGCATTTAGAGAAAGTAATAATCAGGCAGAATTACAGGCAATGCAAGAGAAAACCAATAGAACAAGATTGGAGAATGAAAAACAACTGGCATTGCTTATATCACAGCAAAACGCCTTAAATCAGAATAATATACAACAAAAAGCCATTACCGATAATAGTAATAACCGTTTGCTAATAGGAACGATGGTTGCAGGTTCATTATTTCTGCTTGGTGCATTATTTTATGTTGCCCTCAAAGATTAATTTTCTATTTCAAGTAGTCAAAATGAACACTTGACTTAAAAGACAAGATTATCTATCCAAAATAAATACTTAGAAAAAGTTTTGATAATCAAAAAAATAACCTTACGACAAAGTATTAAGGTTATTTTTTTGGTATCAAACTCATGCCTGTACTGGGCAAAGCTGTTAGATTTTTGGTATCAAACTTTATTTTTTATTTCACCGCTCCTGCTCTCATCAGAAAGTTTGCGCCTCATTTTGGTATCAAACTCATGCCTGTACTGGGCAAAGCTGTTAGATTTTTGGTATCTTGTTTTACATCTTGCTTGCCTCTTGTTTAGGTCTTGCAAGCATATAAAAGCAATCATGCAACCTGCCTTAGATTTGAAATAGCAATTTCTTTTACATCAATGTCATGCTCTGCCAGCATCTCTACCAACTGAGCTACAAACTTTCTTTTGCGTCTTTGGTATCCTTCGACAGCAAGCATATCGGGTTCATCTCTTTTTAGATGAAACTGTATAATTTTATTGGTTCTATCTATCAGTTCTAACAGTCCCCTGACAGCATCTACCAAATAGTCAAGTTCCTTATTTTCTTGGATTTCCATAATTGTACTAATTTGAGTGATTACCAATGTATTTCTAAAAATCCTTTTGATTCCCTTTTATTCGTTCGCAAGTTTATTTTTGTGCTAAAATCAAACTTCCATTGTGCTAAATCCATTTCGTATGAATTAAAATACTTGTGATTTGTAGGATAAACTGCTACAAAATAAGCATCTATCTTTTTTTCATAAATCGCTGTATTTAGCTCTCTTAACTGCTTTTCTTTTGCCTTATAGACTTGACACTCCACAAAGCTAACTATGTCTATGTCTTTGGGCTTTTCCTTCTTAGTAACATAGCTCCCATTCACCCACTGCACAAAAGGAACTTCCAAGAGTGCTTTTAGTTCTGCTACATACTGCAAATACACCTCAAAAAGTGCCTTTCTATGCTCACTAACAGCAAATACACTTTCCAACGTTTCCAAATCTGCCACAATGGGCGTGTACGGTTGCAAGTTCCCCTTGTCATCAAAAACTAATTCCATATATCCTTTTGATTATCAATTGCTTACAAAGAAAAATCTCTTTGATTTACCTGCTTTTTGTGGGTAAAAAAGCAACAAAAACGCTAAGATTAAAATTCTATTGTTATTGGTTTCTTCTTTGCCCAATAATCTTTATCAATATTTTCCGATATTTCATCTGCATACCTATCATAAATATTAGCAACATTATCTATATCTTCTTGCAAAACAGTAATCAGGTTTTCTTTTGAGAATTTCTTTTCAAGACCTTTATTAAAAACAGCCTCATCTCCTTTATAAAAACTATGTAATTTTTCTAATATAATATCTTGTAAATCTGGTTTTTGCTTAATTAATTCCATTAAAACATAAGAAAAGATTTTAAAATTATAGTCGACAACAGTATAATCTATTTGAAAACGGAAATGATTTTTTTCTGTAAGTTTCAACAATTTTTCCAACTGTTTTACCTCTTTTTTGAGTCGCAAGATTTCTTTTTCATACTTGTTTTTAATTTCTTCACTATTTTCTTTCTCCCCATTATTAGCGGTTGCACTCCCATTGAGCAACTCCTTATAATCTACTTCCAAAATAATAGCAATCTCCTTTAATCTCTCTACTGTTAAAGGAACTCTACCTGCTTCTATACTTGCGTAATTTGGCGGAGTCATGCCCAGTTTTTCAGCAAGCTCTTTTGTTTTGAACCTCTTTTCTAATCGGATTCGTCTAATGTTTTCTAACACTTCTTTCATATCACAAAATAAACAAAATATTATAACATTTTTAATTAATTCATTTTCAATATTTTAATTTTTTATAGAAAAATTTTTGTGTTTTATTAAAACATTTATGTTTTATAAATTTGTTTTTGTGTTTTAAAATACTAATATTTGTAATATAAATTTAACGAATTATGGAAACAATCTCAGAAAATAAGATAGAAAAGGCAATCAAAGCCAAACTTCCTTTGGGTGCAAGCATCAATACAGATGATTTGGCAAAGGAAGTAGGCATAAAGCCCAAGCGATTAGCAAGGGTAGTCAATGGTACAGCCAATAAGCTGTTAGTAACAGAAATCAAGGCAATAGCAATGCACTTCAAAATCAATGTAAACGAGTTAATTTAATCATTATCAATACCACCCAAAGGAGAAAACCAACATTCTTTATCTGAGTGGAAAAGTAGGGAAAACGCAAATTTTCCAACGATATGCAGATTTTGTATTGGACACCTCATTTAGCTCTATGCAAACGGTATTTTGCTGATTCTAAGCAAGCTAAGACGCTTAACAATGGTAAATACACCCATTAGTAGGAACGAAATCAAGCTATTACACAAATTGCTTGGTTCGGAAGTAGATAAAATATAAAAAACCTTGCGTTTGTCCGTCTGTCGTTTGCAAGGTTTTATGACAAAAATAACGTAAACAATGCTTTTATCGTGATACAGATGTGTTTAAAAATCACTATTGGGTAAAAGCACTAATAATTAAACGGAAATTAATCACAAAAGTTCTAAAAATTATGGAGATTCTATATTGGCTTAGAAGCTACCAAAAAAAGACTTATACACTGATGCGACGTATAACAAATCAAGGTAGCAGAAATGAAACTTGTATGTTTATAAAAATAGATGCCACAAATCTTCATTTGTGGCAACAAGAAAAT
>JALOMS010000764.1 GCA_025455345.1 Thermoflexibacter sp.
GTCAATACTGTGTTTTTTGAAAATAAATTTGACTAAAAAAATCAACACCAAAACAGCCATGCTAATCAAGCCTGCCCCTAACATCAAAGTAATAAAAGAGGGTCTAAAAACTATCAACATTAGTCCTCCATAGGCAGAGATTATAGTCAGTCCAAGTGATAAACAAATCAATAAAATATAGGTAAAGACAAAAAGAGCAATGGCTAAAATTGCTCTGACAGTCATTTTTTTGAAATTCTCTGAAATAGAAACGTCTAAAGTTTGCATATAAATAGGTAAAATTTGTTGTATATTATTTGCAAAAATACATAAAGAAAAAAATTAAATTTTATTTTTACTAAATTTTTTTTTTACTTTCCCAATAATTTGCTTTTCTATTTATCTATTAACAGTGGTAAGTAACATATTTCACAGAAAAAAAACTAACTTAAGGCGCATAATGATAGTTTATCAAAGAGGGCTTAAGAAAAACTTTGTTAGTCATCAATCAAACCTCAAACAATATGAAAACAAGAAGAGATTTTATCAAGCAATCAGTTGTAAGTACAAGTGCCTTGGCTTTGCACTCTTCCTTTATCTCTCATTTGATGCCAACAGATATACAAATTTCATTGGCACAGTGGTCTTTGCATAGAGCATTAGAATCTGGTAAATTAGACCATCTCGACTTTCCAGCCAAAGCAAAAAATGATTTTGGTATTAATACCGTCGAGTATGTAAACGGATTCTTTGGTGGGAAAAAAATGGATTTTAAGGATGCTGCTAAGAATACAACCTATCTTCAGGAACTATTAAAAAGAAGTCAAGATGTAGGGGTTACGAATCATCTCATCATGGTAGATAATGAAGGTTTTTTAGCTCTTCCAAAGGACAAAAAGCGTTTGGAAGCAGTAGAAAATCACAAAAAATGGATAGAAGCCGCCAAATTTTTAGGATGCCAAACCGTGAGAGTAAACTTGCATGGGAAAGGCAAAAGTGAGGATAAAAAGATAGCTTCTATTGATTCGCTCTCAAGACTTGGAGAATTTGCTAATACTATGAATATCAATGTTGTAGTAGAAAACCATGGAAGCGATTCTTCCAAAGGCAATTGGCTTGCGGAAGTCATGCGACAAGTAAATAAATCCAATGTGGGAACTTTACCCGATTTTGGTAATTTTTGTATTACGCATCCCTGGGGAAATACCCAAGACCCTTGCAAAGACGCTTACGACCGTTATAAAGGGGTAGAAGAACTCTTACCTTTTGCCAAAGGAGTAAGCGCGAAAACCTACGATTTCGACAGCAAAGGAGAACAACCACTGATGGATTACAAAAGATTAATAGAAATTGTAAAAGCGGCAAAATTCAAAGGCTACATTGGTATCGAGTTCGAAGGTTATAATCAGTCGGAAGAAGATGGTATTAGACAGACTAAAGCCTTATTAGAGAAATATTTATAAAACTCTATTCGCTAATTTCTCTTGGGTCAGCTATTACCCCTGCCAGAGCAGAAGCCGCAACTACTGCGGGAGAAGTCAAGTAAATTTGGGCATTTTTACTGCCCATTCTCCCTTTCATATTGCGATTTCCTGCACTGAGAATAATATCTCCATCTCCAGCGACTCCTGTATGAATGCCCGCACAAGCCGCACAGCTTGGGGTATCTACGGCTACGCCAGCCTCTACCAAGTCCGTAATATAACCTGCTTTTAAGGCTTCCAAAAATACATGCTGACTTGCAGGCACAAGAATCATATTGACATCGGGGTGTACTTGCTTGCCTTTGAGTATTTTAGCCAAGATTTCTATATCTTCTACCCTTCCATTCGTACACGTCCCTACAAATGCCTTGTTAAACTTCCTTCCTACGACTTTCTCTACGGGAACAATATCATCTAACTTGTCTGGCATAGCTACCGTAGGTCCTATATTAGTTACATCTACTTCGTATTCAGCATCATACTTAGCGTCCGCATCGCTCCCAATCATTTCCCACTTACCTTTGGCAACACTTTTAAGATATTCAGCAGTTTTAGTATCAGGAGCAACAATGCCATTCTTTGCCCCCAAATCTACCGTCATATTACACAGAGTCATTCTTCCCGCCATGTCTAAGGCACTGATAGCCTCTCCTTCATATTCTAAAGCCTTGTAAATCAGGTGTCCGTTCCAATGCATCATGCCCATAATATGCAAACTCAAGTCTTTTGCCATGACCCAAGGTTGCCACTTGCCTCTTACATGAAACTTTACGCTTTCTGGTACTCTGAACCAGCATTTTCCTATTGCCATGGCGACTGCCGCATCAGACACACTTATTGCATTACCTACTGCACCTACTGCACCGTATGTATTAGCATGAGAATCAGTCCCTACACTAATCTTCCCAGGCAGTTGAGCAATCCCCTGCCGCCCCAAATCATAAAAGTATTTGATTTCGTGTTCTTTGACTACTTGCCTCCATTCATTAAGCATAGTAGCGAACTGTGGAGTCGGAGGAGGAACTAAATGGTCAGATACACAAATAACTCTCTCTTTATCAAAAACTTCTGCTTTACCTAACGATTTGAGAGCGGTAAAAGTCGTTTTTCCCAAATAGTCCATAGTCATTACTGTAAAAATATCAGTCCAAACCAACTCGCCTGGGGCTACTCGGTCGCGACCGCTATTCTG